>JAYOXJ010000038.1:3757-17286 GCA_038152725.1 Rhodospirillaceae bacterium | reverse complement strand
CCGAAGCTGCTCGGCTGCGACATCTACGTGACGCTGGAACCCTGCGCCATGTGCGCGCAGGCGATCTCATTGGCACGTATTCGCCGGCTCTACTTCGGCGCCTACGACCCCAAGTCGGGCGGCGTCGAGCATGGCGCGCGCGTCTACGATCACGCCACCTGCCACCACAAGCCCGAAGTGATCGGCGGCCTGGTCGAGACCGAGGCCGGCGCGCTGCTGGCCGACTTCTTCCGCGCGCTCCGGTAGGCCGCGCGCTCCGGTCGGGGATGGCATCGCCATGACGGACCGAACGAACTTCTGGAAGGGTTTCGCCTGGATGGCCTTCGGCACCGTGCTCGGCACGGTGATGGTGATTCTCATCCGTTTCGCCGGCGACGAACTGCACGGCTTCGAGATTGCCTTCTTCCGCAACGTCATCGCCGCCGCCATTCTGCTGCCGTGGTTCCTGGTCCGCCACCGGGGCCGGCTGCCGGCGATGGGACTGCGCTGGCACTTACTCCGCGCCGCCTGCATGGCTACCGCCATGCTGTCGCTGTTCACCGCCATCGGATTGCTGCCGGTGGCGGAATTCACCGCGCTCTCGTTGATGCAGCCGTTCGCCGCCACCGCCGGCGCGGCGCTGTTCTTGCACGAAAAAGTGCCGGCGCGGCGCTGGCGAGGCATGACTGTCGGTCTCATGGGGGGATTGCTCGTCGCCATGCCGGACGTTGGCATGGCCCTCGACGCGGAGCGCATGCTCGGCATCGGCCTGATCGTCGTCGGCACGCTGGCGGCGGTCGGCGATTCGCTGATCCTCCGCGTCGTCGCGCAACGCCAGCCGACCTCCACGGTGGTGCTGTGGATCACGCTGCTGGTGGTGCCGTTCACGGCGGTCCCGGCTGGCGTGGTGTGGCAGCCACCCTCAGGGGAGGCGCTGCTGTGGCTCGCCGGTCTCGCCCTGGCGGCGACGCTCGGCCAGTTCGCCGCGACCCGCGCGCTCTACTGGACCGAGGTCTCGGCGCTGACGCCGTTCGACTTCCTGCGCCTTGTGCTGGCGGCGGCGGTCGGCTGGGCGCTGTTCGACGAGGTGCCGAGTGTCACCACGCTGGCCGGCTCCGCGTTGATCCTGGGTGCCAGCGTTTACGTCGCGCGGACACGCGCGCAAGACTGACAACCGGCGCCGGGCTGACGGCTAGATACCGAACTTGTCGCGGACCGCGTACCAGGCCTGCACGGCGGGCAGGAACCACGGCCGGCCGTCGTAGAACGGGATCGCTTCGAACACGCGCTCGGCAAAGGCGCTCTCGCCTTCAGGCCCGCCCAGCACCCGCATTGCCGCCTTCATGCCGAACCACCGCGCCCAAACCACGCCCGATCCGGCGAAGCCGGTGGCGAAGTGAACGCCGTCGCGCACGTGAAGCTGCGGCACGGTGTCCATGGTGAAGGCGACGAAGCCCCACCACACGTTGGATATGCCGACGCCCTTGAGCTCGGGGAACAGGCCGACGAGGTCGTTATAGAGATGATCGTAGGGCAGCGACTGGTCGGGCACGTGGTTGCCGTAGATGCGCCCGCCGAAGAGGATGCGCGTGCCGTCCGGCGAGGGCCGGTAGTAGTGCCCCATCAGGCGCGTCTCGCCCATCATGCGGCGCTTCGGCATCAGCTTGGCCATCAGGTTGTCGCCCAAGGGCTCGGTGGCGATGATCTGGCTCGCCACCGGCACCAGGCGGCGCCGCAGCCACGGCAGGCCCTTGTCGGTGTAGCCATTGGTGCAGACGATGACGTCGCCGCAAGCGACCTCGCGGCCGTCGACGGCGACCTTGAAGCCGGCATCCTCGCGGCGGATGTCGCGGACCGGCATGCATCCGTGCACCTTGACCCCGGCGGCCAGCACCCGCTCCAGCATGCCCTTGTGGAACAGTCCCGGATGCAGCCCGCCGATGTCGGGCCGCACCATGCCGCCGTGGTAGAACTCGGTGCCGATCTCGCCCTGCTGGTCGGGGCGCCCGACCATGGTGGCGCCGATGTCGAAGTTCCTGTTGATCAGATCGACGGTGCGCTCGAGGTCGTCGTAGTGGCCGGCCTCGCAGGCGCCGGTGAAGCGGCCCGAAAGCTCGTAGGCGCAATCGATCTTCTCTTCCTCGATGAAGCGCTTCAAGTCGGCGCGCGCGGCAACGCCTTCGGCGAACATCGCCGTGGCGCGTTCGGGTCCGAACTTCTGGATCAGCTTGGAGATGCTCGGCTTCAGGTTGCCGCTGCAGATGCCGCCGTTGCGGGTCGAAGCGCCGTGCCCCGGATCGCCGGCATCGAACACCTGCACCGAACGCCCGGCGCGCGCCAGGGTCAGCGCCGCCGAGAGCCCGGCATAGCCGGCGCCGACGACGACGGCGTCGCATTGCGCATCGACCTCGATTTCCGGCAATTCCGCCGGCCCGGCCGCCTGCCACCAGTAGGGCGTGAATTCGGGCGTCGCGTTCATCGGCCGGACGCCAGCAGGTTCGTGATGTCGCGCTTGTCGGCACCCGACGGCAGCGGCCGCGAGGCGTCGGCGATCCAGGCCGCGATATCCTTCCAGACCGTGGCGGCCGGCAGATCGCGAAGCAGCATGTGGTATCCTCCTTCGTAGAGCGCGACGCGCTTGGGTCCGGTCATGCGCCCGAGCATCAGCCGGGTCGGCAGCTTCGGGATGATCTGATCCTTTTCGCCGTAGAGAATCAAGGCGGGCGTCTTGAGCCTGGCCGCCGCCTCCAGGCCCTCATCCATCAGGTTGACCAATCCGTAGAGCGTGCCGATGCGGGTCTCCTTGATGACCAGCGGATCGCGCCCCAGGCGCACCAGCATCTCGTAGTTGTCGGAGGGCACGATGCCGAGACCGCGGCCGGTGAGCGTCATCCAGGGCAGCGTATGCGCCCCGATCCAGAGCGCGGCACGCTGATAGAACGGCATGGTGGCGCGGCCCCAGACGGCGGGCGCGGCGAGGATGACACCATCGACCGGCGGCGGATCGTTTGACGTCAACGCGGCCATGGCGACAGCCCCGCCCATGGAACTGCCGAGCAAATAGAGCGGCCTCTTAGGGTAGCGCGCTTTCAGCGCCCGCGCCGCATCGGCGGCATCGCGGGCATAGGCGGCGACCCCGGCCCAAGTGCCGGCGTCCGCGTCGGCGCCGAAACCGCGCTGGTCGTAGGCGAAAGACGCGACGCCGCGAAGCGCGAGATAGTCGCCGGGGTCGTCGAAGAAGTTGGAATAGTCGTTGAAGCCGTGCAGCGCCAGTATCACCGCCTTGGGTTCGCCCATGGTTTTATCCGGCGGCAGCCAGGACCTGAGCGCCAGCGCCTTGCCGTCGGCGGCGACGAAGGCCTTGTCGGCGATCTCGGGTGTCTGGCGATCGGCGCCCGGCGGCACCAGCGTCGGCGCGCAGGCGCCCAAAACGAGCACGAAAACGACGACCGCGAGGCGCCTCACCTCGCCGCCGCCTCCGCCGACGCGTCGTCGGGCCGGGTCAGGCGCAGGAACACGTCTTCCAGATCGGCGTCGCGGGTCGAGACGTCGACGATGCCGAGCCCGGCCGCGCCGACGGCGGCGAAGATCTCGCCCGAGGTCACCGTGCTCGGCGCATAGGCGACGCGAAGCCGGCGCGGCGACAGCAACTCACTTCGATATTCGGCGAGCGGCGGCGGCAACTCGGCCATGTCGGCATCGACGGTGATCAGCATCTCCTTGGCATCCAGGCGCGCCAGCAACTGCGGCGTCGGTTCGCAGGCGATCAGCTTGCCGTGGTTGATGATGGCGATGGTGTCGCACATGGCCTCGGCTTCTTCCAAATAATGCGTCGTCAGCAGCACCGTGGTGCCCTCGGCGTTCATGCGCTTCACGTGGGTCCAGAGCTGGCGGCGGAGATCGACGTCGACGCCGGCGGAAGGTTCGTCCAGCACCAGCACCGGCGGGCTGTGCACCATGGCCTTGCCGACCAAAAGGCGCCGGCGCATGCCGCCCGAGAGCGAGCGCGTGTAGGCCTCCGCCTTGTCGGCGAGGCCGACCGCGGCGAGCACCTCTTCGGTGCGGCGTTCGGCGGCCGGGATGCCGTAGAGCCCGGCCTGCATGTCGAGCGTCTCGCGCGGCGTGAAGAACGGGTCGATGTTGAGTTCCTGCGGCACCACGCCGATGGAGCGGCGCGCCGCGCGCATGTCGGCGTCGATGTCGTAGCCCCAGACGCGGGCGCGCCCGGCGGTCTTGGTGACCAGGCCGGCGAGGATGTTGATCAGCGTCGACTTGCCGGCACCGTTCGGCCCCAGGAGCCCGAAGAACGAACCGCGCGGAATGGTCAGGCTGACGTCGGAGAGCGCCTGCGTCTGCCGGCGCCCCGGACGGCCGTAGGTCTTGGAAAGCCCCTCGATGACGATGGCCGCCTCGGGCGTGCCTAGCGCGGTGAAATAGGCCATGGCCGTGCATCGCGCGCAGGCCCTCGGATGTCAAGTACCGTCGCTTGGCGGCATTGATTCGGGCGGACGATCCGCTATCATCGGGACCGCAACCGGCAGCGTGAAAAAGGATGCCCGTCATGCCAGCAGATACCCGTCCCGACGACATCATCGAGGTGAACGCGAAGCGGATCGCCTGCGACGGCGGCGGCGGCGCGCTCGGCCACCCGAAGGTCTATCTGGAGATGGGCGAGAAGTCGGAGATCACCTGCCCCTACTGCTCGCGCCACTACGTGCTCGCCGCCGGCGCCGTGGTCGCCCACGGGCATTGAGGCGGCATTCGGCATTCGCCTACGGCAAGCCTAATCCTCTCTGAAAATTGCCGGCCCGCGCATCCGACGCTTGGCGGGTCGCTTGTCCGTTGAAGCGACGGTTTTCGCAGATCGTGCGATCCCTTCCCGGCATGGCTCCCGCAGATGAAATCGACCGCTTCCGGTGGGGTTCCGGACTTGTGTTTGGACAAACTAGAATGTCAGCTTTTGACCCGAAGCGGACATCGACAATCTGCAAAGCGAGAGCGGTGCGGCCAAATCATTCGGAAAACGGATTCACGATCTGAAAAACCGATCATCCGGCGTTTATAAACTGTATCGACCCAAAACAGAAACGACGGCTACTGTTTAATCGAATTAAGTGCTTGGCCGCTGAACTAAATCGGCAGCATAAAAAGATGACAGGAATCACATACGAATTTCGGGAAACGGGCTTTTACTGGGGCCTGAAACTTCGGCTTTCCTCCAACCAGCGGCGGCGGTCCCAACCGGCCGGAGTGTTTGTTCGGACCGCCGATCACAACGAAAAACCTATACAGAGGAAACCACTGAATGTTGAAATTTTTTCGCTTAGACGCTCTCGCTTGCATTTTCACCTTCGCCCTGTTCGCCGCCCCGCAGATCGCGACCGCCGAGATGCCGGGCATTCCGCAATGCGCTGCGGCCTGGAATGAGCTTGGCAAGGCAAAAGCGCTCCAGCATGCCGAAGTGCTGGTCAAAACCGACTGCGCCATCATGTACAAAAACAAATGGCTGATTGGCAAGGGGACGGAGAATGTGAAGGTTTGCGCCCCCGCCTGGAACGAACTCGGCGAGGCTAAAGCGCTCAAACATGCGCAGGAACTCGTCACCCGCAACTGCCCGGTGATCTACGCCAAGGGTTGGCGGAAGCCGTAGGCGGTTTCGACCAACGGTCGCATATCAAAAAGCCCGGGGCGATGCTTCGGGCTTTTTCTTTTCGCCGCTGCCTAAATCGCCAGCACGCGATCGATCAAATCCGGCATGCAGGCGTCGGAACCGTCCGGCGACGCCTTCCCGATGTTCCCAGACGCGGCGGGCAAGATCGTTCGTCACCCCGACGTAAAGCGTGCCGTTCGGGCGACTGGTCAAGATATAAACCCAAGCGTTAGACATGGCTCGATGGTAGTCAACGGCATTGCGCAACGCCATGAAGTCGTGGATGGCCGGGTCAAGCCCGGCCATGACGAGGTGGGAGCGGACGTCCGCAAATGACTATTCGCCGACCTTCTGAACGATGCCGCAGTATTTCCGCTGTCGGCATGGGAGCGGACCGGTCCGCTTGTGTCGGAGGTTCGGTGACGGGAAGTGCCGTGCGCTTGGGTCGCGAAACCACTTCGCCGCCTGAAACACATATGTTATTTTTCCTATATAATAGGAATTTACTTGACATTTTAGAAAATCCTGCGTAGGCTGCGGATACCCTCGCGACGCCTGCCGCCGCTGCCCGCCGACCGGGGCCGATGCCGGCACCCCCCTCTTCCTGGGACCACGCGAGACCTACCCAACGCGGCCGATTTCGTTTCGTCACTATTTTTTTAGGTGCTTGTCATGAAAGCCGGATTCTTCCCCGTGAACCGTATGCGAAACGAATTTCCGGGCCTACCCTCGGCCGTTGGTTTCGCCGCCGCCTGCCCGGTCGCCGGCGCGGGCGCCCGTAAATTTGCTTCGCCGGGGCGTTTGGCAAATGGCCGGGCATTGAAATCGTTGAGGAAAATTGGGTTCGTTTTGCCGATTTTTTTATGCATTTTTCGGGGTCGGCGGCCGCGGCCGGCCTGTCGGCGGCCGCGTCCGCAAATGGGTTGCCCGCCCAGGGGTGGCGGTTAGGATGGCGGGCATGACCGATACCCCCAAACACCTGTTCCTGGTCGACGGCTCCGGCTTCATCTTCCGGGCCTATTTCGCCGGCATGGCGTCGCGCCAGCGCCAGATGACGCGTTCCGACGGCACGCCGACCAACGCCGTCTACGTCTACACGCGGATGATGCTGAAGCTGATCGACGACACCGAGGCCGACTACGTCGCGGTGATCTTCGATAAGGCGCGCAAGACCTTCCGCAACGACATCTACCCCGAATACAAGGCGCACCGCCCGGATCCGCCGGAAGACCTGATCCCGCAGTTCCAATTGGTGCGCGACGCCACCGAGGCGATGAACGTCCCGGCGGTCTCGATGGAGAACTTCGAGGCCGACGACCTGATCGCCACCTACGCGCGCCAGGCCGCCGAACGCGGCATGGAAGTGACAATCGTGTCCTCCGACAAGGACCTGATGCAGTTGGTCGACGGACGCATCACCATGTTCGACGCCATGAAGAACAAGGTGATCGGTCCCGACGACGTGGTCGAGAAATTCGGCGTCGGCCCCGAGCGCGTCGTCGACGTGCAGTCGCTGGCCGGCGATTCCACCGACAACGTGCCCGGCATCCAGGGCATCGGCATCAAGACCGCCGCCGAACTGATCAACCAGTACGGCGACTTGGATACGCTGCTGGCCCGCGCCGAGGAGATCAAGCAACCGAAGCGTCGCGAGAAGCTGATCGAGCAGGCCGACATGGCGCGCATCTCACGCGAGTTGGTGACGCTCAAGCAGGACGTGCCGGTCGAACGCTCGATCGACGAATTCAAGAAGATCAAACCCGATCCCAAGGTGCTGCTGGGCTTCCTGGAAGAACAGGAATTCAAGTCGCTGATCCCGACGGTGGCAGCGAAGCTGGGCGTCGAGGCGCCGACGGCGGCCATCGAAGGCACGGCGGCGGCCGACGCGCCGCCGGCGGAGAACGAATACGAACTGGTGCAGGAAATGGCGGCACTCCAAAAATGGATCGAAGCCGCCGACAAGGCCGGCGCCGTCGCTTTCGACACGGAGACGACGAGCCTCGATTCCATGCGCGCCGAACTGGTCGGCTTCTCGCTGTCGATCGAGCCCGGCCGGGCGTGTTACGTGCCGGTGGCGCACAAGGCGCCGGGTTCGGGCGAGACCGGCGATCTCCTGTCTGGAACGACTTCGGCCCCGCCGCCGAAGCAGATCGCGCTCAAGGATGCGCTCGCCGCATTGAAGCCGCTCCTGGCCGACCCGAGCGTGCTGAAGATCGGCCAGAACATCAAATACGACATGCAGGTGCTGGCACGCTACGGCCTCGAGATCGCGCCGATCGACGACACCATGCTGCTCTCCTACGTGCTCGAGGGCGGGCTGCACGGCCACGGCATGGACGAACTGGCGCGCGAACACCTCTCCATCGAAACGGTCAAGTTCAAGGATGTCGTCGGCACCGGCAAGGCGCAGGTGACCTTCGATTACGTCGAGCTGGAGAAAGCGCGCGACTACGCCGCCGAGGACGCCGACGTGACGCTGCGGCTGCACCGCCTATTGAAGCCACGCCTCGCCCGGGACCACATGGTCAGCGTCTACGAAACGCTGGAGCGCCCGCTGGTGCCGGTGCTCAACGCCATGGAGCGCGAGGGCATCAAGGTCGACGCCAAGGAACTGAAACGCCTCTCCGACGACTTCGCCAAGCGCATGGCCGACCTGGAGACGGAAATCCACGGCCTCGCCGGCCGCGAGTTCAACGTCGGCTCGCCCAAGCAACTGGGCGAGATCCTGTTCGACGAGATGAGCCTCCAGGGCGGCAAGAAGGGCAAGACCGGCGCCTACGCCACCGGCGCCGACGTGCTCGAAGGCTTGGCCGCCGAGGGCCACGATCTGCCCGCCCGGGTGCTCGACTGGCGTCAGCTCGCGAAACTCAAGAGCACCTACACCGACGCGCTGGTCGAGGCGATCAACCCGCAGACGGGCCGCGTCCACACCTCCTATGCACAAGCGGCGACGACCACCGGCAGGCTGTCGTCGACCGACCCCAACCTGCAGAACATCCCGGTGCGCACCGAGGAAGGCCGCAAGATCCGCAACGCCTTCGTCGCCGATGCCGGCCATGTCTTGCTCAGTGCCGACTATTCGCAGATCGAGCTTCGCCTGCTCGCCCACGTCGCCGGCATCGAGGCGCTCAGGCAAGCCTTCCTCGACGGCCAAGACATCCACGCCATCACCGCCGCCCAGGTGTTCGGCATCCCCATCGAGGGCATGGACCCGATGGTCAGGCGGAACGCGAAAGCCATCAACTTCGGCATCATCTACGGCATTTCCGCTTTCGGCCTGGCGCGCCAGTTGGGCATTTCGCGGGGCGAGGCCGGCGACTACATCGAGGCCTATTTCGAGAAGTATCCGGGCATCAAGGACTACATGGAACGCACCAAGGCCCAGGCGCGCGAGACCGGCTACGTCACCACGCTGTTCGGGCGCAAGTGCCACATGCGCGGCATCAACGACAAGAACCCGAACATGCGGGGCTTCGCCGAACGCGCCGCCATCAACGCGCCGATCCAGGGCGGTGCCGCCGACATCATCAAGCGCGCCATGATCCGCCTGCCGGGCGCACTGGCCGAGGCCAAGTCGAAAGCGCGCATGCTTTTGCAGGTGCATGACGAACTGGTGTTCGAGGTGCCGGAATCGGAACTCGCCGAGACCACGGCGCTGGTGAAGCGTGTGATGGAGGGCGCGGCGCATCTCGACGTGCCCCTGGTCGTCGATGCCGGCCACGGCCGGAACTGGGGTGAGGCGCACTGATGGCCGACGGCGCGCTGCCGAAAGAACCCGGGTTCCCCGTCGGCGTCGCCTACATGGACGGCCGCTTCATGCCGATCTCGGAAGCCAAGATCTCGGTGCTCGATTGGGGCTTCCTGCGCTCGGACGCCACCTACGACGTGGTGCACGTCTGGAAGGGCCGCTTCTTCCGCCTCGATCTCCATATCGAGCGCTTCCTCCGCAGCATCTCCAAGCTCCGCATGGAACTGCCGTTCGGGCGCGAGCGCCTGGAGCAAATCCTCGCCGAATGCGTCGCGCGTGCGAACCTGGAAGATGCCTACGTCGAGATGGTGCTGACGCGCGGGCGCTCCGCCAATTTCAGCCGCGACCCGCGCGACGCGACCAACACCTTCATCGCCTTCGCGCTGCCGTTCGGCTGGGTCGCCGACGAGACGCAGCGCAAGCGCGGCATCGATCTGCACATCGCCTCGGTCGAGCGCATCCGCCCCGCCGCCGTCGACCCGACGGTGAAGAACTACCATTGGCTCGATCTCGTCGCGGGCCTCTATGAGGCCTACGACGCGGGCGCGGAGAACGTGCTTCTGGTCGACGGCGCCGGCAACGTCGCCGAGGGGCCGGGGTTCAATCTGTTCGCGCTCACCGATGGGCGCTGGCTCACGCCGGCGACCGGCGTGCTGCACGGTATCACGCGGGCGACTGCGCTCGAGTTGCTCGACGAGATGGGCATCGAGGCCGAGACCGGCACGCTTTCCATCGCCGCGCTCCGTGGTGCCGACGAGGCCTTCATCACATCCACCGCCGGCGGCATCATGGCGGTCCGGACCATCGACGGGCGCAAGCTCTCGCGCGGCGCGCCCGGCCCGGTGACCGAACGCCTGACACGGCTCTATTGGGAAAAGCATGGCGATGCGGCCTGGTCGACGGCGGTCGCCGGTTTGGTCGGCGCGTCATGATCGACCACGTCTCCGTGCCGGTCTCCGATCTCGCGCGGAGCGGCGCCTTCTACGACGCGCTCTTGGCGCCGCTCGGCATGCGGCGCATCGCCGAGCGCGAAAAGACCATCGGCTACGGCAAGCGCTATCCGGAGATCTGGCTCAATTTGCGCCCGGGCATGACGCGGCTTGAAGACAGCGGCCATCATGTGTGTCTGCGCTGCCGCACGGAAGACGCGGTCAAGGCGTTCCACGCGGCGGCGCTTTCCAACGGCGGCAAATCAGATGGGGAACCGGGACCGCGCCGGGCCGAGATGACGACCTATTACGGTGCGTTCATTCTCGACCCGGACGGCAACAAGATCGAAGTGGCGAGCTTCCCCTCGCCGGAGAGCTAACGAGGTTAGCGCTCGGCCACTTGATCGGCCTTGCGCGCGGCCTCATCCGGTTGGACGCGCGCGGGGTAGGCGGCGACGGAACGTTCGGCGGCGGCATCGGTCGGCGCCTGCTTGAACAGAATGTAACTGTGATCGCCGACCTTGAGCGGCAGCGACTGCGCGCCGTTCGGCAGCGATCCCTCGGGGCGGTCCTGCACGCCGACGAAGTGCCAGGGCGCATCTGAGGTACTCGCCAGGAATTCCTGGTTGTCCGCCGCCCAGAAGGCGACGAGCGGGACGATCAAAAGTGCAAACATCGGTTTCCTCCGCTTTCAGCGTTTTCCGATGTTGCGAATATGCGGGGGGAAATTGCCGGAATTAGGCCGGAAATAAGGTCATTCGGTGACGGCGCGGGCGCGTTTTCGCGCCGGCAGCAGGCGGGAAAGCAGCAGAATTCCAAGGATTCCGGCGTAGATGAGGGGCTCCAGCTGAAAACCTTTGCGCATCATGATGAAGTGGATGACGCCGAGCACGCCGGCCACGTAGACACCCTTGTGCAGCCGGTTCCAGTTCCTGCCGCCCAGGCGCTTGATCATGCCCTTGGTCGAGGTGGCCGCCAGCGCCAGCAGGATGACGAAGCCGGCCATGCCGAGCGTGATGTAGGTGCGCTTGACGATGTCCTTCCAGATCGCGGCCCAGTCGAAGAACTGGTCGACGGCGACGTAGCTAGAAAGATGCAGCGCCACATAGAAGAAGGCGAACAGGCCCAGCAGCCGGCGGAACCGCACCACCGTGGTGTTGCCGGTGACCAGCCGGACCGGCGTCACCGCAAGCGCGAACAGCAGGAACCTGAGCGCCCAATCGCCGAGGAAGCGGTTCATCGCTTCCGCCGGATTGGGGCCGAGGTCCTGATTGACGGCGCGCCACACGAGCCAGGCGAGCGGCATCAGGGCGAGCAGCCAGACAGCCGGCTTGGCGACCCAGCGAATGCGTTGGTCCGATGTCATCACGCGCGCAGGCTAAGCGGCCTAGTAGAACTTGGAAAGGTCCATGCCCTGGTAGAGGCTGGCGACCTCTTCCTGGTAGCCGTTGAACATCAAGGTCGGCTGCTTGGCGATGAACCCGAAGACGTTGCGCTGGCCGCCCAGGCGCCGTTCCTTGGCCTGGCTCCAGCGCGGATGGTCGACGTTCGGATTGACGTTCGAATAGAACCCGTACTCGCGCGCGGCCGACATGTTCCACGACGTCGGCGGCTGCTTCTCGGTGAAGCTGATGCGGACGATCGACTTGATCGACTTGAAGCCGTACTTCCAAGGCGTCACCAAGCGGATCGGCGCGCCGTTCTGGTTCGGCAGCACCTCGCCGTAGAGCCCGACGGTCATCAGTGTCAGCGGGTTCATGGCTTCATCCATCCGCAGTCCCTCACGGTAGGGCCAGTCGAGGACGGCGAAGCCCTGGCCAGGCATCTGCTCGGGATCGACCAGGGTCTCGAAAGAGACATTCTTGGCATCGCCCGTCGGGCCCAGGCGCTTGATGATGTCGGCCAGCGGAATGCCGACCCAGGGCACCACCATGGACCAGGCCTCGACGCAGCGGAAACGGTAGACGCGATCCTCGAGCTGATGCGCCTTGATCAGCGCATCGATGTCGTAGCGGCCGGGCTTCTCGCAAAGCCCATCGACCACCACGGTCCAGGGCCGCGTCTTCAAGCTGCCGGCGGCGCGCTTGGGATCGCTCTTGGACGTGCCGAATTCGTAGAAGTTGTTGTAGCTGGTGACGTCCTCCAAGGGCGTCAGTTCCTCGCCGCCCAGGCTCTTCAGGTCCCACTTCGAGGGTTTCACACCTTCCAGTTTGACCCCGGCATGGGCCGGACGCGTCAGCGCATAGGGACCGATCGCCGCGGCGGCGCCAGCGAAGGCAGCCGATTGGATGAACTTGCGGCGGTTCATGAATACGGATTTCGACGTAATTTCCGATGCGGCAACGTCGGAAGCCTTGCGCTCTTTGATCAGCATGGGATTTCCTTTTGGTCTTGTGTGTTCTTGCGACGTGAGTTCGCCTCTCGCAGTGAACATAGGCCGGATGACCCCTCTCGGGGCATCACAATCATGCGAGACTTCGGTGAGCGCGCCCCGGATCGGCCGGCCAAGGCGTTGATTGTTAAGGCCGATGGCCGGCGCTATAAGGAGCCATGCGCACCCTCTATCACCTTTGGCTGTCCCCGTTCTGCCGCAAGGTCCGCATCGTTCTCGCGGAAAAACGCCTCGACTTCGGCCTCAAGGCGGAGAGCGTGTGGGACCGGCGGCCCGAGTTCCTCAAGCTCAATCCCGCCGGCGAGGTACCCGTGCTGGTCGAGGGCGACGGCTCGGCGATTTCCGGCTCGGACGCGATCTGCGAGTTTCTCGACGAGATGCATGCCGAACCGTCGCTGATCGGTCGCGGCGCGCTCGCCCGCGCCGAGGTGCGCCGGCTGGTCTACTGGTTCGACCACAAGTTCAACGACGAGGTGACGCGCTACCTGATCGGCGAGAAGATCAACAAGCGATTCCTCGGCCTCGGCGAGCCCGACTCGAAAAGCGTGCGCGCCGGCCATGCCAACATCCACCATCACCTCGACTACATCGCCTATCTCACCGACCGCCGGCGCTGGCTCGGCGGTGACGAGTTCTCGCTCGCCGACATCGCCGCCGCGGCGCACGTGTCCTGCATCGACTATCTCGGCGACGTGCCGTGGGCGGACCATCCCGGCGCCAAGGATTGGTATGCACGGATAAAGTCGCGGCCGAGTTTCCGGGCGATCCTGGACGACCACATCCCCGGCGCCGCGCCGGCCAAGATTTACGCCGATCTCGACTTCTAGGCCC
>JAYOXJ010000038.1:2646-3747 GCA_038152725.1 Rhodospirillaceae bacterium | reverse complement strand
CCGTCAGCGGTTCTTCACGTCCATGCGTTCCAGGTTGGCGCGCGCCGCGTCGCCCGCGGCACCGTCGGGGTTGAGCGACAGCACCATCAGCCAGTCGGCGCGGGCACCGGCATCGTCGCCGGCAAGGCGGCGCAGGTTGCCGCGTTCGAGCAGCGAAGGCGCATGATTGAGATCGAGCGCGAGTGCGCGTTCGACATCGGCCTCTGCACCCTTGCGATCCTCGAGGTAGCGCTTGGCGGCGGCGCGGAAAGCGAAGGCGTCGGGACGCTTCGGGTCCTTGGCGATGGCGGCGTCGAGATCGGCGAGCGCGCCCTTGTAGTCGGCCAACTGCGCGCGCGCCTGGGAACGGTCGATCAAAAGCTCTACGGCGCCCGGCTGCAGCTTGAGTGCCGCCGACACCGCCGCCTCGGCCCGTGCCGGCATGTCCGCAAGCAGCCAGGCCTGCGCCGCCTGACCAAGAATCTCCGCCTTGAACGCCGGCTCTTCGGGGACGCGTTGGGCCAGGCTTTCGAGCCTCGCACCGGCATCCTTGTAGAGCCCGAGCGTCACCAGCGCGGTCGCGGCGCAGTGCTCGGCGGCTCCGCCGCCGCCCATGTCGCGCCACTGGATGGCATCCTCGAAGGCATCCTTGGGATAGCGCTTGGCCTTGTCCATACAAGCCGTATAGCGCGCCTTGGCCGACGGCTTGTCGGCCGGCCTGGTTTCCGCCGCGATCGCGCCCGCCGCGACAACGCAGGCCGCCAGCACGGCAATGGGCGTGCGGATGCGTGCGATCATGGACTTTCCTGCGGCAGTCATTACCCTGAGCTTAAGCGCAAGCATTGCCGGCTTGGCAAGGACAAAGGCAGGACGACAACTTGAAACCAGCGACACTATTCTGTTTCGGGCTTGGCTACAGCGCCATGCAGTTGGCGCGAAATCTCAAGGCGAAAGGCTGGCAGATCGCCGGCACCTGCCGCACGCCGGATCAGGCGGCGAAGCTCAAGGCCCAAGGCATCGATGCACACGTCTTCGACGGCGAAACCGGCGCCGACGACGGCGCGCTTTCGGCGGCGTTGGCCACGGCGGGGTGCTTGACCAGGCAGTTCTCGATCTCGCCGG
>JAYOXJ010000038.1:0-2636 GCA_038152725.1 Rhodospirillaceae bacterium | reverse complement strand
GTTCTGGTCTCGGTGCCGCCGGGCAAGGCCGGCGATCCGGTGCTAAGGCATTTCGGTCACAAGCTGGCGGCGCGGAGCGACATCGAATGGCTCGGCTATCTCTCGACCACCGGCGTCTACGGCGACACCGGCGGTGCCTGGGTCGATGAGACGGCACCTGTCCGCGCCGACGTGCCGAGAAGCCGCGACCGCGCCGAAGCCGAACAGGGCTGGATGGCGTTGCATGATGAAAAGGGCCTCCCGGTACATCTTTTCCGGCTGGCCGGCATCTACGGGCCGGGCCGCAGCCCCCTGGAGCGCATCCGCGCCGGCAATGCGCGGCGCATCGCCAAGCCCGGCCACCGCTTCAGCCGCATTCACGTCGAAGACATCGCCAATGTGCTGATCGCCTCGCTTGCGAAACCGAAGCCGGGCGCCGTCTACAACGTCTGCGACGACGAGCCGGAGGAACCCGGCATCGTCACCGAATTCGGCTGCAAGCTGCTCGGCATCGCGCCGCCGCCGCCGACCCCGTTCGAGGAGGCGGCGAAAGCGATGACGCCCATGGGCTTGAGTTTCTGGCAGGACAACCGGCGGGTCCGGAACGACCGCATCAAGAGCGAGCTCGGCGTCAAATTGAGTTATCCGACCTACCGCGAGGGCCTCACCGCTCTCGTCGACGGGGATACGGCCTAGCCGAGATCGGCGAGCAGCGCCTCCAGCGTGCGCTCCAGGCGGCACAGGTCGTGATCCTCGGAAAGCCGATGCGTGCCCGCCTTGACGTAGGTAATTTCGACGTCGTCGCCGACGAGACGGTCGACGATCCGAAGACCGGTCTCCCAAGGCACGTCCTCGTCCCGCATGCCGTGGATCAGGCGCACAGGCACGTCGATATTGATCGGCCCGCGCAGCAGCAGATTGTCGCGGCCTTCGTCGAGCAACCGCTGGCGGATCAGGTAAGGCGTCTCGTCGTAACAGTTGGGGATGGCGATCTCGCCGGTTCTTGCCAGTTCGGCCTTCTGGTCGTCGTTCAATGCCGCCGGGATCAGGTCCTCGGTGAAGTCGGGCGCGGCGGCGAGGCCGACCAGGCCGGCGACGCGTTCCGGCAGCGCCAGGGTGGCGAGCAGCATGATCCAGCCACCCATGGAGGAACCGACCAGCACCTGCGCGCCCTCGGTCAATTGATCGATGGCGGCGACCGCATCGGACGCCCAGCGCCCGATAGTGCCATCCTCGAAGGCGCCGGAGGACTGGCCGTGGCCGAAATAGTCGAACCTGAGGCAGGCATGGCCGAGGCGCCGGCAAAGCGCCTCCACCGCCATCGCCTTGCCGCCTGTCATGTCGGATTTGAAACCGGTAAAGAACACCACGCCCGGCGCCTTGCCAGCGGTGCGGTGGTAGGCGATAGTCGCGCCGTCATCCAGGGTTAACAATTTGGGCGTAGCGATGGCGTCGTCCATAACGGTATGATCCTCGATAATGGCGGACCTGTATATATCCGGGAACCTTTTAACATGAACGACCAGGCGAGCCAGCAATCCGACCAGGCACCGCCGCCCACCGCCCGCGCCGCGACCGTTTTGCAGGTGCTGCCGGCGCTCGGCTCCAGCGGCGGCGTCGAGCGCGGCACGGTCGAGATCGCCGAAGCCATCGTCGAGGCCGGCGGCCGGGCCATCGTCGCATCTGCCGGCGGCGCCAAGGTGCACGAATTGGCGCGGGTCCACGCCGAGCACATCACCCTGCCGCTCGATTCGAAGAACCCGCTGGTCATGTACAACAACATCGGCCGGCTCGCTCAATTGGTGCGGAGCGAGAACGTCGACCTGATCCATGCGCGTTCGCGCGCACCCGCGTGGAGCGCTTTCTTTGCCGCCAAACGCACCGGACGGCCGTTCCTGACGACGTTCCATGGCACCTATAACGCCGGCAATTTTCTCAAGCGCCACTACAACTCGATCATGACGCGCGGCGAACGCGTGATCGCCATCTCCGCCTTCATCGCCGGCCATGTACGGCGCATCTACGGCGTGCCGGCGAGCCGCATCCGCATCGTGCCGCGTGGCGTCGATCTCTATCGCTTCGACGCGACACAGGTCAGCGCCGAACGGGTGATCAGCCTGGCCGCCGCATGGCGTCTCGGCGACGGCATGCCGGTCATCATGCTGCCCGGCCGCCTAACGCGCTGGAAGGGCCAGGACATTTTCATCGAGGCGGTGGCACGTATCGGACGCAAGGACATCCGCTGCCTGATCGTCGGCGGCGACCAGGGCCGCACCCAATACCGCGGCGAACTTGAGACCCTGGTGGAAAAGCACAACTTGGGTGAAGTGGTGCGCATCGTCGACCATTGCGACGACATGCCCGCCGCCTACATGCTTTCCGACGTGGTCGTCTCCGCGTCGACCGACCCGGAAGCCTTCGGCCGCGTCATCGTCGAGGCGAAGGCACGCGGCCGTCCGGTCGTCGCCACCGACCACGGCGGTGCCACCGAAACGGTGATCGAAGGAAAGACCGGATGGCTTGTACCGCCCGGCGACGCCGGCGCCCTGAGCAAGGCACTGGCAACCGTGCTCGCGCTCGACCCGATCGCGCGCGCCAAGGTCTCCGCCGCCGCCGTCGCCAACGTGCGCGAGAACTTTTCCAAGCAGTCGATGTGC
>JAYOXJ010000037.1:10025-17301 GCA_038152725.1 Rhodospirillaceae bacterium | reverse complement strand
AAGCTGCAATCGGACCCGACCGTCGCCTACGGCATTGCCAACGGTACGCCGTTGGATCGTCCGCTCACCCGCGCCGATCTCGAAAGGCCGACGCCTTACAATACCTACGTGATCGGCGGTCTGCCGCCGGGTGCCATCGCCAACCCGGGCCGCGCCGCCATCGAGGCGGTGCTGCATCCCGCACCCGGCAACGAGCTCTATTTCGTCGCCGACGGCAGCGGCGGCCACGCCTTCGCGCGTACGCTCAAGGAGCACAATGCCAACGTCGCGAAATGGCGGCGCCTGCAGCGCGAACAAGCCAAGCAAAAAGCGAACTGAGCGCCGGGCTATTCTTTTTTCGGCGCGCGCCGAAGAATGGCATCCGAAAGCGCAATCGGCAGCATCTGCAAGAGTCTCGCGGCCAAGTGCATGGGCCAGGGAAATACGATTCGGCCTTTGCCGCTCGCCAGCCTGTGTTTGATGATGCCGGCCGCCTTCTCGGCGGTCATCAGGAACGGCATCGAAAACTGGTTGGCGGCGGTGATGCGGCTCTCGACGAAACCCGGGCAGATCACCGAGACCGAGATGCCGTCGCCCTCGAGTGCGACGCGGAGCGCATCGCCGTAGGCCAGGACAGCGGCTTTCGAGGCGGAATAGGCCGGAGAGCCCGGCATGCCGCGAAATCCGGCGACTGAACTGACCAGCGCAAGCTGCCCGTGGCCGCGCCGGCGCATCAGCTCCATCGCCGGCAAAAGCGTATTGAGTAAGCCGTCCACGTTGACGTCGAAGATTCGGCGCACGCGCTCCTCGCCGCCACCACCACTGACACCGCCGGCGATGCCGGCGTTGGCAATGACCAGATCGAGCGGCCGATGGGCATCCTCGGCGGCGATCCAGGCCGCCATGTGTTCGCGATCGGCGACATCGACGGTTGCGGCCGAGACCTGGGCGTCCAGCGCCCGGCAGCGCTCGGCAACCACGGCAAGGCGTTCCGTGTCACGGCCGCTGAGTGCCAGGGCGGTGCCCGGCCCGGTGTAGGCCAGCGCCAGCGCCTCGCCGATGCCGCTGGAGGCTCCGGTGATGAGGATGCTTTTGGGCGCAGGATTCGGTCGGATCGGTGGCAAGGCATAAGCTCCAAGGTATTCCCATGCACATTATGCCGTGTAGGCGGCATCGTTCCAGCCGCTTGCGGGTTGTTGGCCATGTTGGCGACGGGTATAAATTCAGGAGTGCCGATAAGGGGGCCTGCTTGAAAGCGCCGGAAAACTTCAACTCCATGACCGGGTTCGCCCGCGCCGAGGGCAGCGCCGGCGATTCCACCTGGGTCTGGGAAGCGAAAAGCGTCAATGCCAAGGGCCTCGACGTGCGTTGCCGGTTGGCCAGCGGGTTTGAAAGTATCGAGCCCGTTGTGCGTGACCGCACCCAGGCGCGATTCCGGCGCGGTAACATCACCATCGGCCTGCAGTTGGCGCGGACGCGGCCGGCGGCGGCCTACCGGATCAATACCGAAGCCCTGGAGGGGGTTCGCGACACACTTCCCAAACTGCGCGAGATGTTCCCCGATCTGGCGCCGGCCAGCCTGGATGGCCTGTTGCAGTTGAAGGGCGTCATGGAGGCCGGCGACGAAGACCTCGGTGCCGATGCCCGCGAGGCTGTGGAATCGGCCTTGCTTGCCGACCTTGATATCATGCTCGATTGCCTGGTCCAGGCGCGTGCCGCCGAGGGCCGCCACCTCCATGAGGTGCTTGCTGAGCAGCTTTCCGCCATCGACAAGCTCCGCCGCGAGGCCGAGGCGCTGGCTTCGACCCAGCCCGACGCCATCAAGGCGCGCTTGGCCGAGCAGGTCAGCGAACTCCTGGGCACGGTGCCGGCGCTCCCGGCCGAGCGTCTGGCGCAGGAGGCGGCCGTCTTGATGTTGAAGGCCGATGTGCGTGAGGAACTGGACCGCCTCGGAGCCCATTGCGAGGCCGCCCGAGGGCTGTTATCAGATGGACAGGCGGTCGGCCGACGGTTCGATTTCCTGTGTCAGGAATTCAACCGCGAGGTCAACACGATCTGCTCTAAGTCCGCCGATATCGGGCTGACGCGGGTCGGGCTGGACTTGAAGGCGATGATCGAGCGGATGCGCGAACAGGTGCAGAATGTCGAGTAAAGGCAAGACCACCACCATCGCCCGTCGCGGCCTGATGCTCGTGCTGTCGTCGCCGTCGGGCGCCGGCAAGTCGACGATCTCGCGTGCGCTGCTCTCCAACCACGATGATCTCGCCATGTCGATCTCGGCGACGACCCGGCCCATGCGCCCGGGTGAGGTCGACGGCAAGGACTACATTTTCGTCGATCAGGCACAATTCGATGGGATGATCGCCGCCGGCGAGTTCCTCGAACACGCCACCGTGTTCGGCAATTCCTACGGCACGCCGCGCGGTCCGGTGCTCGATGCACTCAAGGACGGCCGCGACGTACTCTTCGACGTCGATTGGCAAGGCACGCAGCAATTGCGTCAGAATGCGCTCGACGATCTGGTGAGCATCTTCATCCTGCCGCCGTCGGTGAAGGAACTGGAGCGGCGCCTGTTTTCGCGCGCGCAGGATCCGGCCTCGGTGGTTCGGAGCCGCATGTCGCGCGCGCACGCCGAGATCAGCCACTGGGCTGAATACGATTACATCATCGTCAACGACGACATCGACAAGGCGGTGGCCATCGCCGAGTCGATCCTGACGGCCGAGCGGGCCAGGCGGCGGCGTCAGACAGGGCTCGCCGGGTTCGTGCGGGATATGGAAAAAGAGGTATTGGACTAGTGGGCCGCGCCGCGTTGGAGGTGCCGAAGGCGCCGCCTGTCGGCAATGAACGCTGGGTCATCGGCTTGATCGGTGCCGGGCATTTTCTCAGCCACTTCTATGCATTGGCCCTGCCACCGCTATTTCCGCTGCTGAAGGCGGAGTTCGGCGTCAGCTACATCGAACTCGGCCTGGCCATGACCGCCTACAATCTGCTGGGCGGCGTGTTGCAGGCACCGGTCGGGTTCCTGGTCGACCGTTTCGGGCCGACGCGCATCCTGCTTTTAGGCCTGGGGCTCAATGCGCTCGCGGTTATGCTCATGGGCTTTACCGGCAGCTATTCGATGCTGCTTCTGCTCGCGGTGATTGCCGGGCTCGGCAATAGCGTTTTCCATCCGGCGGATTATGCCATCCTGTCCGGGTCCGTTGCGTCCGAGCGGCTCGGCCGTGCGTTCTCCGCCCATACGTCATCGGGTTTTCTCGGCGGTGCCTGCGCGCCGGTCATGGTGCTGGGACTGGCGCAATGGACGGATTGGCGGACGGCATTGATCGCCATCGGCCTGATCGGCCTCGCGGTTTGGGCCGTTGTGGTAATCCGCCGCGACGTGTTCAAGGGCGAGGTCCGCGCCGCGCCTGCGGCGGCTTCGGCGTCGGTAAATTCTTCCGCTGGGCTGTTCGCCGGCATCGGCCTCCTGCTCAGCCCGGCGGTTCTGCTGTTCCTGTTGTTCTTCATTTTCTACGGCATGGCTTCGGGCGGTGTCACGGCGTTTACCGTGAGTGCGTTGATCAATCTCAGCGGCTTGGGCTTCGAGGAGGCGAGTGCGGCGTTGACCGCCTATCTCTTCGGTATCGTCGGCGGCATCGTCGCCGGGGGCTTCGTCGCCGATCGCTATCCGCGCCAGCTGGTGACGGCAGCGGGGTCCTTAGGGCTGGCCGCTGTCGCCATGTGCCTACCTGTGGTGCTTCCGATGACAGGCGTGGCAGCCTGTCTGGTGCTGGCGGTCGCCGGATTCGGTATGGGGCTGGTGTTGCCGTCGCGCGATTTGATGATCCGCGCGATGACGCCTGCTGGTGAGAGCGGCAAGGTGTTCGGGTTCATCTTCGTCGGCTATGCCGTCGGCGGTTCGATCGCGCCGGTGCTGTTCGGCTGGTTTCTCGACGCCGGCCGGCCGGCGCTGGTGTTCGCTGGCGGGGCGGTACTGGTGATTATGTCTCTGGTGTCCGTGGCGGTGGCCAAGTTGTGGGCCGGGCCGGCGGTGAAACCTTGAGAGTCGCGGCCAGTTCCGTTGTCTTTTTTCTGTCAGCGGCTACGGCCTGGGCGACCGCCGATGGCCCCGATTACTTCCGTGTCGTAGACACCCACGGCTATCCGCTCAACATTCGCGCGGCGGCCAATGCCGAAGCCAAGATCGTCGGCGCCATACCGGGCGACGGCAGCGGCATCAAGAACCTCGGCTGTACCGGCGGACTCGCCGCCTCCGAGTACATTTCCGCGTCGCCGGATCGCCGCCGGGAGGCGAAGTTCACCCGCTGGTGCCGTGTTGACTACAAGGGTGCCGTCGGGTGGGCCGCCGGCTGGTATCTGGCGGAGGCGCCGGCACCGGTGAAGCCGACATTCGAGTGTAGCGGAGCGTCCGGCGCGGCCGCCCGGTTGGTATGCCGGGACTCGGGGATCGCCGCGCTCGACCGAGAACTCGCCGGCCTCGGTGCCAAAGCCGGTGCCGGAAATTGCGGCGGCTCAGGCGACGCGCTCGGCGTCTGTGTCATCGCCGATTACGCGAAGCGTATCCACGACGCCCGTGTGTCTCTTCCGGCCGAAGCGCGGGGCAAGGTTCAGGGACTGAGCCTCGGGCCGTTCGTCTACGACTGCGAAGGCACCCAAGACAAGCTGACGGTGGTTTTCCTCAGGGGCGCGCTGCCGATGGTGACGCTGCATTGGGGGGCGGAACGGCGTGTCCTCGCCCAGGTGGCTTCCGGATCCGGCGCGCGCTATGCGGCGGAAGCCGGCGCCTTGGAATTCTGGATCAAGGGTGCGAAGGCGCGGTTCACGCGGCCGGGCATATCCGCGACGGACTGCCAGACGGAACCGGTTAGCCAGCCCTAGCCCACGGTATTTAACTGGGGCGGTCGCCGGCGATGGTGATGCGATGCATCACCCGCTTGTAGCCATGGTAGTCGTTGAGCGGATTGTGCTGGGTGGCGCGGTTATCCCAGAACGCGATCGATCCCGGCGCCCACTGGAAGCGGCAGGTGAGCTCCGGCCGGCGCTGGTGTTCGAACAGGTATTGGAGGATCGGCGCGCTTTCGGCCTCGGTCATGTCCTTGAAACCGACGGTGTGGCCGTAATTGACGTAGAGCACCTTCTCGCCGGTTTCCGGATGGGTGCGGACCACAGGATGCTCGGCGCGCAATTCCTTGCCGTGCCCGACTTTGGCGCCGGTGGCCATACGGTCCTCGCGCGATTTGGTGACTTCCGCCTTGGCTGATGAGGAAATGCCGATCAGGCCGGCCAGGGTGCGTTTCATGCCCTCCGACAGCTGGTCGTAGGCGAGCACCATGTTGGCGAACATGGTGTCCCCGCCGAACGGCGGCAGTTCGCGCGCCACCAGGACGGCGCCCATGGGCGGGCATTCGAGATAGGACGTGTCGGTGTGCCACATGCCGCCGAAATTGTGTTTCTCATGCGGCAGCTTCACCACCGGCACGATCTCCGGCGCCTCGTCTAAGCCTTTGACCATGGGATATTCGACCACCTCGCCGAAACGCTTGGCGAAGGCCAGGTGCTGCGCGGGCGTAATGTCCTGGTCTCGAAAGAAGATCACCTTGTGTTCGAGAAGCGCGCCGCGAATTTCTGCGATGATGTCGTCGCCGTTTTCGTGCGCGAGATCGACGTTGCCGATCTCGGCCCCAAGTGCACCCGAAATCCGTTTCACGGTAATGGCCACAACCGGTCCCCCTGCCTGTCTGCCCAACCCCGATGATGGCGCTGCCGTCGGCGTCAATCAAGCGCCGCAAGGGCGCGGGCGAGGGCGCAAAATTCCTGTACCGTCAGATCCTCGGCGCGTGCCGTCGGTTCCACGCCGGTAGCGGCCGGGTCGAGGCCGAGCGGTTTCAAACTGGCGCGAAGCATCTTGCGGCGCTGGCCGAAGGCGGCTTGCGTGACGCGTTCCAGCACCGGCATCACCGCCGGTGCCAGTGGCTCAGGTCGCGGTATGATATTGACCACCGTCGACATCACCTTGGGTGGCGGCGTGAAGGCGTCTTTCGGCAGGTTGAATTGCGGTTTTACCTCGCAGAGCCATTGGGTAATGACGCTGAGCCGTCCGTATGCCTTGGTGCCCGGCGTCGCCGCCAGACGGTCGGCGACCTCACGTTGGAACATCAGGGTGAAACCAGTGGTTCCGGCGAGGTCGGCAAGCCAGCCGATAAGGAGTGGCGTGGCGATGTTATAGGGCAGGTTGGCGACGACCTTTCTTGGCGCCGGAGCCAGTTCGGCCAAGGGGGTTTCCAGGGCGTCCGCTTCGACAACGCGAAGCCGGCCCGGATAGGCGGCGATCAGATCACCGAGCGCCTCGACGCAGCGCGGGTCGCGTTCAACGGCGGTGACAACGGCGCCGGCATCAAGCAGGGCGCGGGTCAATCCGCCAGGGCCCGGCCCGATCTCGATCACGTTGCATCCATCCAGGTTGCCGGCGACGCGGGCGATGCGGCCGGTTAGATTGAGGTCGAGCAAGAAGTTCTGGCCGAGTGACTTGTGGGCGCGCAGCCCGTAGCGGCGAATGACGTCGCGGAGCGGCGGCAGCGGGGCTGTGTCGCTCAAGCGGCGGCCTCGCGGTTTCTGGCGATGGCGGCGGCGGCGTCCAGTGCGCCCAGCAGGCTCGACGGATCCGCCTGGCCGGTGCCTGCGAGATCGAGGGCAGTGCCGTGGTCGGGCGACGTGCGCACGATCGGCAGCCCGAGCGTGATGTTGACGCCGCCGGTGAAATCGAGCGTCTTGATCGGGATCAGTGCCTGGTCGTGGTACATGCAGATGGCGGCGTCATAGGTGGCGCGGCGGCGTTCGGTGAACAGGGTGTCGGGCGGTTCCGGGCCGATGACCTGAAAGCCTTCGGCACGCAGGTGCTCGATGGCCGGCCGGATGATCCGGGCTTCCTCATCCCCCATGGCGCCTTCTTCACCGGCATGCGGGTTCAACCCGGCAACGGCGAGGCGCGGGCTGGATATCGCGAAATCGCGTTTCAGCGCCGCCCATGTCAGTTCGGCCTGTTCGACGATCAGCGCCGTATCAAGACGGTCGAGCGCTGCGCGCAAACCGACATGGATGGTTACCGGTATCACCCGTAAGCCCGGACAGGCGAGCATCATTACCGGTGGGTTCGGCGCCTTGGTCAGATCGGCGAGATACTCGGTATGGCCGGGATAGTTGAATCCGGCGCCATAGAGCGTCGCCTTCTGGATCGGGTTGGTGACGACGCCGGCGACACGGCCTTCGAGCGCCAAGGCGGTGGCCGTCTCGATGG
>JAYOXJ010000037.1:1439-10015 GCA_038152725.1 Rhodospirillaceae bacterium | reverse complement strand
CGCCGCTCTGGGGCTCCTCTCGCATGGACTTCTCGATGGCGGCGCGCACCGCCGGCGCGCTGGCCGGATCGGGTTTGCCGGTGACGACCGGTGCGGTCAAGCCGATGTCCAGGACGGGGAGAGCGTCGGCAAAGACCTTCTCGGCTTCGGCCGGATCGGAAATCGCCGCGATCGGAACTATTGCGCCGATGGTCTTGGCGAGCGCCTTCAACCGGGCGGCGTTGTCGACGGCGAGAAACTTGGGCCCCGCGTCGCGGCGGCGCAGCCAAGCCATCAACGTGAGTTCGCCACCGACACCGGCAGGCTCGCCCATGGTGACGGCCAGGACCGGTGTCCGGCCGCCGGGCACCGACGTTGGCTGGGTCATAGCCGGATATCCACGATGGCGGCACGACGCAGGCTTCGCAGGTACTGCTCTGCGGCGAGTGTAAGACGCTCCTCGATCAGCCGTTCACGAATTTCCTCGCGGCGTTGCGCCGGCGTCATTTCCTTTTCTTTTTGTTCCTCGGTGCGATGGCAGACCATGACGACGATAATGCCGTCATCGGTGCGCGTCGGCGGACTCGGCTTGCCGACCGGCAGGTTCGCGACAACCGATTGCAGTTGTGCCGAAAGCTGATTGATCGGGAATGTCCCAAGCGCGCCGGACAACGGCGAATTGGTCTGTTTGGCCAAATTGTCAAAGTTGGTACAGGAATTGGCGCTTTGCGCCAATTCGTTGGCACGGGCCATCACCTGAGAGACGAGGGCCTGGCCGGCATCCGCGGGAAGCGGGAAATGGGCTTGATGGAGTGTGACCGAGGCCGGCTTGGCTGTGCCTTGGCGGAACGGATCGATGACACGGCGATCCTCCAGGTGGATGATGAAAATCCCCTCGGGCATTACCAACGGTCTCGATATCTGGCCCGGCTTCAGGCTGGCGATCAAAGCATCGATTTCTCTTGGAAGTTGGCCGGCGGGGTGCCATCCGAGATTGCCGCCCGCTGCGGCGGTGGGGCTCTGCGAGAAATTTCGCGCGACAGCGGCAAAGCTGGCGCCGGCGTTAATCTGGTCGATCAATCGGTCGGCGAGGGCGCGGACCTGTTCGGTGTCTTGCTTGTCGTTGGTCGGCAGGAAAATTTCGGAGACGAGATACTCGGGCTTTCCCTTGTTACGTTCGAATTCCGCGAGATAGTCGTCGATCTCCTTTTCGCCGATGTCGATGGTCGGGAGATAACGCCGAGTTACCAATTTCGACCATGCGACGTGCGATTCCAAGCGCTCTAGGAAACTGGATGAGTCAATCCCTAAACGACGGAACAAATCGCGTAGTCCGCCCTTCTTGAGACCGGCGCGTTGCTCGAAATCGGCCTCCGCACGGGCGATATCCTGTCTGCTGACGGTGATCTCGCGGAGCTTCGCCTCTTGCAACTTTAGCTTTTCGTCAATGATCGACCGCAGCACCTGTCCGACTATACGGCGACGGTTGTCCAGGGTGTTGGGCAGGTCGGCAAGATGCATGGAGAGCGTGATACGTGAGTCGACATCCAACAGCGAAATCATCTTGTCGTTCACGGTGGCGGCGATGGTGATTGCCTGTTGCGCAGCCGCCTGTCCTGCAAATGTCAGGCAAAGGCAGCTCAAGAGGACGGCAATCCAACTGGACACGAGCCCGGACCATACGCGAACCGCTGAAAATGAGGGGGTTGCCGGCGGATTTCCTGAACGGTTGTGCGTAGTCGTCATCATCAATTGGATGTAAGGTTGGCGCCGGTCTTCACTTCACCCAGCGTTTTTAAGGTTAGCAGGAAAGTGATGGCATCGGTCGGTTTAAGGTCGCGGTCTTCGTAGAATGTCCGCGAAATCCGTGTGGTGAAAATGGTACACTCGTCCTCGTAGACCGCGCTCAGATTGGCGGTGCGCATTTCATTGCTGGTCATGTCGCGGACGCCGGAAAAGCTTGTGATCCAATTTCTGGTGATTTTCGAAGACGCGCTCAGACTCAACTCTTCGCGGCCGCCGAATTCGCTGCCGGCCTGGCTGGCCAGGAACACATAGTTGCCGGAAACACGGAATGCCGGCACTCCTGCCGACAATTGTACCTCGTTGCGGTTCGGTGAGAAATTATCGGTTGCCACACGGGTCCTGTAGAGCGCCGAGAGATAGGTGCCGGGCGAAACAGAAACGGCGGCGACCAAATCGGAGAATTTCTCCTCAAGCCCGGATCCCGAAGCAAACGTCGAGTCCTCGCGGGGCCTGAAAGTCTGGCCGATGAACGCAGTGGTCGATCCGCCGCTCCCTCCGTATAGCCCCCATTTGAGGCCGTAATTGATGCGTGGTCCGCCTTCGACACGGTCGATGCCGGTAAAGCGGTTGTAGGAGAACACGTTGGTTTCATCCAACTCGAAGTCTGTGCTGTCTTCGTTCGGAATCTTGTCTGAATTGCCTCCGTTCGGGGCGATGCCGGCAGATACGATCGGCTCCAATATCTGATGTACGCTGCCTTGCGTCTTGACGAACGGCATTCGCCACTCGAGTCCGGCAAAGGGGAACATGCGGTAACTCACCCCGTCGAAATCATCCTTGTTACCGGTACGCGACAGGCTGTTGACGTGGTAGAAGTCGGCATTGAGCCCGGTTTTGAAGGTGTAGACTGAACCGAGGGAGTCATTGAAGCCTCGTTCCCAACGCGGGTGCATGGCGATCCGGCGCGTGTCCGTTCCGGCAGCTCGCGTAAGCGCCAGGAAATTGAAATCGAACTTAAACCGTCCACCGAGACGGTCGCGGTCGCCGACATGGTTGTAGTCGATGAGCGGCAGCACGATTGGCGAGGCGTCCACGCTGTCGGTTTCCTGAAGGCCCTGAAACACCTGCGTGCGGGCGGCAATGTAATTGTTCCTGCGAAAACCCTCAACGAAGAGCTGACTGTCGAGCGATGCGGGACTGGTGAAGCCATAGCGGCGCATATAGGTGTCGTCGGTGGCGCGCTGCAGGTCGAAACCCCATCGCCATGTTCGGTTGATGTCGTATCGTCCCTTGGCGAGGACATGCCCGCGCATGCCGTTCTCGCCTTTCTCAGTTTGGTAGTCGTGGCCGTTGGTGGTGACGCTGCCGTCCAACTGGAGCTCACCTTTGAGCGACCGCTTGCGGTACTGGGTCGCCAGCACCGGCGCAGTATCGGTCATGATGATCGGCCGGATGGTCGCATCTTCGTAGTCAGAGATTGCCCAAAAGTAGGGCGTTTCGAGAACAAATCCAAAATCGCTCGATGAACCGAATCGCGGAAACAGAAAACCTGATTTGCGCTTCACCGTTGGGTCGGGGTGGCGGAAGTAGGGGGTATATGCGACGGGATAGCCGAACATCTCGATCCATGCGTCGCGGTATTGGACGATCTTCTCTTCCTTGTCGTGGATGACCTTGACCGCCTTGATCTGCCACAGCGGCGGGGAGTTTGGGTCCTTGGCGCAGGGCTCGCACGGCGAATACACGCCTTTGCTGAGTTCGGTCACGCGTCCGGCGGAGTGGCGCGCGCCGGTACCGGCGATGCGCGAGCGGTCCTGCAGGATCAGGCCGATGTTGTAGACGACGGCGTCCTTGAGATCGCCAGAGATATCCATTCGGTCGCCGAACATGCGCTCGCCGGTGGCGTCGCGCAGCGCGACATGGCCGATCGCCGTGGCGACGTCGTCATTTTGGTTGTACGTCACCTGATCGGCGACCAGGGTGCGGTTGGCATAGGTGATCTGGACGTTGCCGCTGGCGGTGACGATTTCCTTGTCGCGATCGAAGCTCATTTCGTCGGCGACGAGACGGACGGGCGGGCTGTCTCGCGCTTCCGTGGCGGGCGGAACCGGCTTTTGCGGGGCGGTCTCGGCCGTCGCCGCCGTTGGGGCGATCGGTTGGACCAGTGCCGGTGCTGCAACCGTCGGCGCCGAGATATTGGTGCCTGCGACCCCCTCCGTTGCCGGCGAGATCAGCGTGCCCAGCGGCCGCTCAGCGGACGCACCGGGCGCCGTCGGCAGGGCGACGCGCGGCATCGTGGGCGCCGGGTCGAAAGCGGGTAGGGACGCAGACCGAGGAGCGGCGGTTTGCGTCGGCGGATGGTAGGGCTGCGGTTCTTCCAACAGCACGCCGAGCGGCCGCTGACTGGAATTGCCCGGTGCCGGCACGTGAACGGCGGGTGCGGGTGCCGGAAGCGCTTGTGGCTGCGGCTGGAACGGCGCCGCCGGCATCGCCGGCGCAACAGTGGTGGCGGCGGCGTTGGGCCCGAGCAGGATACCGAGTGGCCGTGTCTCGTTTTGCACCGGGGCGGGTACGACGGTGAGTTCCGGCGGCACCTCGCCCTCCGGCACGATCAGAATGCCGAGCGGCGGCGCCGTTTCTTGTGTCGCGGCAATGGCGTCGCTGGGCGCGGCCAAGATGGCGGCCAGCGAGACGGCGAGTAAGGCCTGTCCGCTGATGGCCTCGAGATAACGCGGCAGGGCGCGCAATTTTCGGATTGCCACCATGCTCAACCGTCTTCCAGATGCAGAAGGGTTGTGAGGCCTAGCAACATGGCGATCCCGGATGGCGACCAAGCGGCGAGCGTGACCGGGACGGACTCGGAAATTCCGAGCGCCAGCACCACGTCGGAGAAGAAATAGAGCGCGAAACCCGTAAAAACACCGCCAGCGATAACGAAGGTCGTGGCGCCGCGGCGCGAATGACGCAGCGTGAACGCCGCGCCGATCAGCACCATGGCGCACATCAGGAACGGCGCCGCCAGCAGGTTGTGCCAATGCAACCGATGGCGGATGGCCGAGAAGCCGGCTTTTTCCAGCGTCTTGATGAAGCCGGGCAGGTCCCAGAACGACATCGTTTCCGGCGGCGCGAAACTGTCTTGAATCTTGTCGAGAGTGAGATCGGTGGCGAGCCAGAATTCCTTCTCATGTACCGGCGGCTTTTCGGTCTCGTAGATCCAGGCATCCCGGAAGTACCAGAAGCCATCCTCCAGTTTCGCCGTGCGCCCGCTGATGCGATTGCGGAAGGTATCCTTGCCCATGTATGTGAAGACGGTGACATCGTGCAGTTCCACCTGTCTTCCGGACTGCACATACCCTTGCGCATGCAGAACCGATTGGCCGTCCGGATTTGCCTGACGCAACCACAGGCCGGAGGAGGACAGCGCCAGCAGGCTGCTATTGCCCTTGAGGTAAGTCGCTTCCAACTGTTCGAAGCGCGCCAGTGTGGTCGAGGCCAGGGGGTTGAGGACGGTAATCTGAAACGTGCCCAATGCGACGGCGAGCGTGATCGCCGGCAGCAGGAATTGCCAGGCCGAGACCCCGGCGCCCCGCGTTACCACCAGTTCGTGCGAGCGGGTCAGGCGCCAGAAGCAGAGCATGCCGCCGAACAACACGGCGAAAGGCATCACTTTCTGGCCCATGTGCGGCAGCTTCAGCATGGTCATCTGTATGACGATCTCGAACGTGACGTCCGGCTTTGCAGAAGCGCGCCGCAGCAGTTCCACGGCGTCGAACACGAACACCAGCATCAGGAACAGCGCCAGCAACGTCAGCACGGCGGCGAGGAAATGCCGTCCGACGTAGATAAAAAGTGTGGTCGATATCCTCATGGCGTTTCGTGCTCGCGCTAGGCCGGTATCGGCGCCGGTCGCCGCGCGGTGGTATGGACGCCTGCGATCATGAACCAGAACGCGGCAATCGCCGGGATCGCGACGTGGGCATAGAGCAGCGGCACCAGCGCGAGATTTTTGGCCGCCAAGTTCTCGATGCCGAGCGACGTCGCCTGCAGTGCTACCATCAAACAGATACTGACGAGAATTCGCTGTGTTTGCATTCGCCGGCTGAAACTGCCGGTAATCAGGCTGGCCAGTGCCAGTAACGTGAAGGTCAGGGCCATGAATGGCGACGACAGCCGTTTATGCCCTTCGACGATATACTTGCCGAAGTCGCGCGGGTCGACGTCATGCAATTCGCGAATTTTGAATAACTCGCCAAGTTGCCGCTCGCGCGGCTCTCGATGACGCTCCTGGATCGCGCCGCCGCGTTTGCCGAGATCGAAGGTGTAGCGGTCGAAATAGAGGATCGAAAGCTGGTTGGTCTGGTTGTCGACCGCCTGGCGGTTGCCGCTGAACATGACCACTCGCGTGTTGTCGTCGGCTTCGACCAGGGCACCGCGTTCGGCCATCAGGGTATAGGGCTTTTGCGTATCGCGTTGGTCGTGCACCAGGATGCCGAGCAACTGCCCGTCAGAAGTGCGCTGGCGCACGTAGAGCGTTATACCGGTGTCGATGTTGGTGAACGTGCCCTCACGGAGCAGCACGTGCGAGTAGTTGTAGCGGATGTCCCACTGCATTTCGCGGAACAGCCGGTAGGAATTCGGCATCAGGTAGAGATTCAGGAGATAACCCAGGCCGACGGACAGCATCGCCAGGATCAGCGCCGGCTTGGCCAGGGAGTACTGGTCGACACCGGCGGCGCGCATGACCACCAATTCCCGGTCGGTGACCATCTTGGCATAGATGAAAACGACCACGCAGAACAAGGCGATGGGCAGGATGACGGTGATGAAATTCGGCAGCATCAGCATGGTCAGGTAGATGAAAGTACCGGCGCCGACGCCCCGATTGACGATCAATTCCACGAAACGCAACGACTGCGACAGCCAGATGACGCAGGTCAGCCCGGCGGTGACCAGAATCATGCCGACGAACAACTGTCGGAATACGTAACGCGTAAAGCAGTTCATCTTGGCCGGGTCTCCCGCAAGGAACCGCCACGGTGAGTCAAAAGCTGAATAAAATCAAGCATTAATAATAATTTAGCGTCTGTTTGGCGGGCCTGCGGATTACAGTTCGCTGGCCGCGAAATCACCGACGACGGCGCCGCCGCCACGGATCGTGCGGTCAAGTGCCGGGCAGAATACAAGATGGTGTTCGGCGAAGACTCTAGCGGGCTGGACCTTGGCGGTGTAAAACGGGTTGCCGCCCCCGTTTTCGGTCAGTTTACCGGCCGCGGCGAGCGCCGCGCGGCACATCAGCCAGCCGCCCGCCGCGAGGCCGAGCAATCGGAGGTAGGGCACCGCCACGGCGACGACTTGCGTCGCATCCGCGCCCCAGGTGTCGACGATCCACCTGGATGCCGCTTCGAGCGCGTCCACGGCTTCCGCAAGATAGCCCCGCATGGCCGCCACGTTGGCATCGGTCGAGGCGGCGAGGGCGTCGTCCAGGTGCCGCATCTCGGCGATCAGCGCCAGCACCGTTTCGCCGCTTTCGCGGCCGACCTTGCGGCCGACCAGGTCGTTGGCCTGGATGCCGTTGGTGCCCTCGTAGATGGCGGTGATGCGGGCGTCACGATAGTGCTGGGCGGCGCCGGTTTCCTCGATGTAGCCCATCCCGCCATGGACCTGGACGCCGATGCTGGCGACCTCGATCCCGGTATCCGAGCCCCAGGCCTTGACCACGGGGGTCAAGAGATCGACGCGGGCCTGTGCCGCCGCACGGACACCCGCGTCCGGATGGCGTTGCGCGATGTCGAGCGACGCCGCCACGTAATAGGCGAGTGCGCGAGTTGCCTCGGTCTGCGCTTTCATCGAAAGCAGCATGCGTTTGACGTCGGGATGCTCGATGATGGCCACCGGATCGGGGCTTTTGGAGCCGAGCTTGCGGCTTTGCACGCGTTCGCGGGCATATGAAAGTGCTTGCTGGTAGGCGCGTTCGCCGATGGCGACGCCTTCGAGCCCGACCGCGAGGCGTTCGTTGTTCATCATCGTGAACATGTACTCGAGGCCTCGGTTTTCCTCGCCGACCAGATAGCCGACCGCGCCGTCGCCGTCGCCGAATGACATCACCGCCGTGGGGCTGGCGTTGATGCCGAGCTTGTGCTCGATGGAGACGCAGCGAAGATCGTTGCGGTCGCCCAGGCTGCCGTCGGCGCCGACCATGAACTTAGGCACCAGGAACAGCGAGATGCCCTTAACGCCCTCCGGCGCGCCCGGCACGCGGGCGAGCACCATGTGGACGATATTCTCGGTCATGTCGTGTTCGCCGAAGGTGATGAAGATCTTGTTGCCGCTGATCCGGTAGGCGTCGCCGTCGCGTTCCGCCTTGGTACGGATGCGCGCCAAGTCGGAGCCCGCCTGCGGCTCGGTCAGGTTCATGGAGCCTGTCCATTCGCCGGTGGTCATCTTCTCCAGGAACGTCGCTTTCAATTCGTTCGAACCGTGTTTCGACAGCAGTTCCACGGCGCCGCCGGTCAGCATCGGGCAAAGCGTGAACGCCATGTTGGCGGCGTGCCAGACTTCCGAAACGGCAGTCGAAACCAGCCAAGGAAGACCCTGTCCGCCGTATTCGGGGTCGAAGGGAAGGCCGTTCCATCCGCCCTCGACGAACTGCCGGTAGGCGTCCGAGAACCCTTCCGGCGTGCGCACCACGCCATTTTCCAAGACGCAGCCCTGTTGGTCGCCGATGTGATTGAGCGGCGCGATCACGCCGGAGGCGAGTTTGCCGGCCTCTTCCAGGATGGCGTCGACCAGGTCGGGGCTGGCGTCCTCGCAGCCCGGAAGTGCTGCCACCTCCGACAGCCCGACCAGGTCGT
>JAYOXJ010000037.1:0-1429 GCA_038152725.1 Rhodospirillaceae bacterium | reverse complement strand
CGGTCGAGACCGACGAGGTCGTTGAGGACGAAACGCATCTCGGCCAGGGGGGCGGCGTAGCTGGTCATGGCAGGCTCCGGCAAAGCTAGGAAATCGCGCCCCGAAAGGCACCGGCAGCATAGGCGGTGGGGGCGGATTCGGCAAGCAAACCCGCCTGTTTTGGCGAATTCAACTGGCCCGCAGGTAGACCGCCAGCGCCAGCGCCGCGACGCCGACCAGGGTTCCGGTCAGGAGCCGCCGCCCGGTCAGGAAAAACACCGCGAAACCGGCACCCACGGCGAGCAACCGGTCGAGTTCGGGGACGGTGGAGAGTGCGGAGGAGGGCAGCAGGATGGCGCGCACCATCAGCCCGCCGACCAGCGCCTGGCCGACGCAGGCGAACCAGTCGAACAACGGCGTTTCCGGCTCGACGCGGCCCGACAGGATGACGCCGGCGGCGCGCGGCAGGGCCGCGGCGACGATGGCGACGGCGAGCAACAGCCAAGGCGACGTCGCGCTCATTTGGCACCCCGCTTCGCCATTACGCGGGCGAGCAGGAACCCGAGCGTACCGGCGCCGAGACCACCCACCAAAAGGCCCCATTCCACCGACCACTGCATCAACAGCGGCACCGCGACGCCGCCGAAAGCGAGCGCCAGATAACCGCTCAGGCGGCGGACCGAAATCATGATCAGCAGCACGTAAAGCGGGGTCAGCAAAAGCAACGCCGTGGCGACGTATTTCGGCAGTTCGCCGACACCGAGGTATCCGGCGATGGCGCCGGCCATGGCGCTGATGAAGATGGTCCCGGCAAAAGCCATGTAGAACGGCCGGCGCAGCCTCGCCGGGATGGCCTGGGCGCCGAGCAGCACATGCACCCAGACTGTCGGCGACAGCAACTGCGCAAAGGCGAAATCTCGCCAGCCGATGCCACGTTCGGCCCGCACCAGCGGCAAAGCCGTCACGACCATCGGAATGTTGCGGAGATTGGAGAACAGCACCGCGCCGAACATCGCCGATAGGCCGGCCCCGGCGGTCGCCAGCTCCGTATAGGTCATCAATGCCGGCATCGACCAGACCAGGGCGACGGCCGCCCACATCAGCGAAAAATCGAGGCCCGCCGCCTTGCACATGACGCCGTAGCCGAGCAATGCCGCAAACAGCCCGAGCGCAGGCACGCCGAATGCCAGGCGGATGCCTGCCGTTAGAGGGTTCTTGTGCGGCTCGGCCGAAGGAGCGTTGGCCATGGAGGTTTGGTGCGGGTCAGCCGACGTTGCCGGCGCGTTCCAGCACCGCGTGCAGCAGGACCTGGCAGCCCGCGGCGCAGTCTTCGGGGGTCGCGTTCTCGACTTCGTTGTGGCTGATACCGTCCTCGCAGGGGATGAACACCATGCCGGTCGGCGCCAGGCCAGCGACATAGATGGCATCGTGAGCGGCGCCGGAAATGATG
>JAYOXJ010000036.1:5092-17361 GCA_038152725.1 Rhodospirillaceae bacterium | reverse complement strand
CGGGATCAGCGGGAACCAACGCTCGAAATTGAAGATGTGGCCGACCGTCGATTGGCCGTCGATGCCGGCATTGACGACGGAAACGTCGTGGCCCTCGGCAAGAAATGCCGCGGCCAGATAGTCCTGCCAGGTCTGGCCCTCTGTCAGGCTCTTCTGGTCGGTGGTGCTACCGCCGATGGTCAGGATATCGATGCCGGCGGGCGAGGGGTATTTGCCCCTGAGGCCGTAGGCGTCGCGGCTGTAGACGATGTTCGCCCCTTCCGCATACTGATCGCTGGCGTCGAAGCGGATCGTTTCGCGCGGAATATTCAGCGACCCGAAGCTGTCGCCAAGCCAGGACCCGAGCATCAACTCCGCCGCCGCGATCACCGCTAAGACGGCGACGAGATTGACGATGGCGACGCGAGCGAAGCTAGCGAGACGTGCGATGGCCATGACTCCTTCGGGCGTTGTCCGGAAATTTCCGTCCTGCCCGATTTCGGATCAAGTGAGCGGGGCCGTCAAGTCGGGGCGGCTATTTGAATACCCGTTCGAGCAGTTGGATCACCCGCGCGCAGGCCTGATCCGTGGCGTCGGCGTCGGCACGGACCTCGAACGTCCCCCATTTCGGATGATTGATGGTCCGCGATGCGTCGCTGTCGAACATGTGGTAGGCGCCGTCGATGACCATAACGTCGATGTCCTTCGTCACCGTATCGCTCTTGCGCTGAAGACAGGTTTCCGCCTGCACCAGCTTGTCCTTGCCGCCGACGATGTAGAGCAGCGCCGGGCTGTAGTCGCGCGCATTCAGCGTGACCTCCGAGTGGCAGCCGCCGTAGAGCATGATGAAGGCTTTCGGCTTCACACCTTTCATGTCGTATTCGGGATCGAACGCCGCCGAATTGCGCGTCACCGAGCCGCCGTTGGAAAAACCCATGACGACGACGCGCCCCATATCGAGGTCGGGATGCGTCGAAAGGAATTCGACGGCACCCCAGACGTCCTCGCTGGGGCGGGGGATGTTGCGGCCGCGGCCGTCCAGGCCGCGCGGCGAGAAGTAGTCGAGGATGAAGGTGGCGTAACCCTTGGAAAGCAGATAGTCGGACCAGGTCTCTTCGCGGTAGCCGACACCGCGTGTGCCGTGCGCTAGCACGACAAGCGGCACCTTGCCGCTATGATCCGAGGGGAGATGCAGTTTGCCCTCGCCAGTGACCTTCTCACCTTTCCAGACCGAAATTGTCGGAAATTCAAAATTGCCGGACGAGTCCGCCTGCAGCGTTTCGGCGGTCACGGGTCCCGGGTTCGACAATAAAAAGCCCGCGCATAGGGCGGCCCCAACGATGCGAAACATGGCATCTCTCCCCCTCCTGGATGTGCGATGGCATATTCTAACAATGTTGGATCGGATTATGGAACCCGCCCCATGTTCGTGGCATTTGCGGACTTTCCAAACGCGCCGAATCGCATAGGCTGGCGGGACACTTCGGAAAGGGGACCGGACATGTCGGTGGAAAAGATCGAGACGGTCGTCGTCGGCGGCGGGCAGGCCGGCATCGCGATGAGCGAGCATCTCGGCGCGCTTGGGCTCGAACACGTGGTCCTCGAGCGCGGCCGTATCGCCGAGCGCTGGCGTTCGGAGCGCTGGGACTCGCTGGTCGCCAACGGTCCGGCCTGGCACGACCGCTTTCCCGGCATGGCCTTCGAGGGCTTCGACCCGGACGGCTTCACGCCGAAGGAGATGGTCGCCAACTATTTCGTCGCCTACGCCGATAAGATCAAGGCGCCGGTGCGCCAGGGCGTTGAGGTCACGGAAGTGACGCGCTTGAAAAGCCGGCCGGGCTTCCGGGTCGAGACGTCGCAGGGCACCATCGAAGCCGCCAATGTGGTCTGCGCCACGGGGCCGTTCCAGCGGCCGATCTTCCCGCCGATCGTGCCGGCCGACGCCGGGCTCCACCAGCTTCATTCCAACGGCTACCGCAATCCGGGACAACTGCCCGAAGGCGCGGTGCTGGTGGTCGGCGCCGGGTCGTCGGGCGTGCAGATCGCCGACGAATTGTTGCAGTCGGGGAGGAAGGTCTATCTCTCGGTCGGGCCGCACGACCGCCCGCCGCGCGCCTACCGTGGCCGCGATTACTGCTGGTGGCTCGGCGTCACCGGCAAGTGGGATGCCGAGGTGCCCAAGGCCGGGCGCGAGCACGTGACCATCTCGGTCAGCGGCGCCGACGGCGGCCGCACCATCGATTTCCGCCGCCTTGCCGAGGCCGGCATGCGGCTGGTCGGTGTCACCAAGGCGTATGATGATGGCACGATGACATTCCAGCCGGATCTGGCCGAGAACATCAGGTCCGGCGACGCCAATTACTTGTCCGTACTCGACGAGGCCGACGCCTTCGCCGCCAAGTACGGCTACGACCTGCCGGAAGAACCGGAGGCCCGCGTCATCGGCCCCGACCCGGAATGCATGACCGATCCGATCCTCGAACTCGATCTCAAACAGGCCGGCGTCACCACCATCCTGTGGGCGACCGGCTATGCGCTCGATTTCGGTTGGCTCAAACTCGACATCATCGGCGACAACGGCAAGCCCAGACACCAGCGCGGTGTCGCCGTCGAACCCGGTCTCTATTTCCTAGGGCTTCCGTGGCTGCAGAAGCGCGGTTCGTCGTTTATCTACGGGGTCTGGCACGACGCCAAGTACTTGGCCGATCACATCTTCAAGCAGGGCATGTACGCGGCCTACGACGCCACCCGGCGCTAACCGGGTGGCGCTGAAGTAGGAAGGCGTCTACTCGTTGATCTTGGCGGCGAGGCCGGCAAGCGTCTGAATCTTCTGCTGGGTCTCGGCGTCGATGTTGATCAGGTTGACGAGCCGCTTCTTGACCTCGTCGACGGCGTTCTGCTTGGCCTTTTCCTTCATCTGCGTGAGCTGGTCCAGATAACCGAACGGGGCCGGGATGACGACGGCGCCGAAGCCGATCTCCTTGTCCTTGCCGTAGGCGTGCACCTTGCACCAGAGATCGATGGTCGCCGACGACGGCGTCGCGCTCTTCACCTTGAAGCAGAACTTGGCGTGACGCACGAACGGAATGCAGATGCCCTTCTTGGCGTCGTCGCTGTTGAGGCCCAGGTCCGGCGGCGGGATCAGCTGCATCTTGTTTTCGTCGGAGAACTGAAACCAGGCGCCGTACTTGATCGTTTTGGTATCGACCATGTAGCGCACGTCGACCCAGGTCTGGAAGGTGCGGTGCTTGCCCATGGGGAAGTCCTTCCGCTCCTTCTTGTACTTGTCGACCAGCTGCAGGCCCTCGGTCTTGATCTCCTGGTAGTGGTCGTACATCTGCTGCAGCTTGGCGGCGTAGACCGCGAGCTGGCAGACCTTCTGGCGGGTCTGGAGGAATTTCGAGATATCGATCTGCAGCTTTGCGGCCGCCGCCTTCATGACCGTCAATGGCGAGTCGCAGCGCATGTTGATCTTGGCGATGGCATCGGCGTTCTTGAAGTCGATGACCTTTTCCTTGGCCTGGGCGATTGTGCCCTTGGCTTTGTCGACCTTGACCGAGATGTCGTAGATCTTGGTCGCCAACTACACCGCCTTGCCGGCATTGGAGATGGCCGGTCCTTCGCGGTTGGCGGCGGCCTGATAGTTGTCCATGGCGGCGTTCGCCTGCTTGGCTTTCTCGGCCTGGCTTTGCGCCAGGGCGGGGGAGGCGGCGAGGGCGGGGATCAAGAGCAGCGTCGCGGCAATTGGTGCCGCGTTTTGTATTTTGATTGGCATGAGAGTCTTTCCGAGAGGTTGAGGTCCAAGGTGTTTAGTAGACGGATAGGCGGTGAAGAAAGCCTATGCCGGAAAACCCGGAACCGACCGCGAAATTAATCGCAGTCACCCATCGATAAATCAGATAGTTAGCGGGCTTAGCTAGCCGCGCGCCTCTCGTCGCGCCGGTCGGAGCGCCGGTCCGGGCCGTCGTGGCGGCGTTCCTTGCGTGCCGCACCCTTGCTGGCGTTCAGCTCGTGGTCGTGGTCGCGGATGAACTGGGCGATTTTCGGCGCCACCTCGCGCCGCCACTTGCCGCCGTTGAACACGCCGTAATGGCCGACGCCCTTCTGCAGGTGGTAGTCCTTCATGTCGCTCGAAACGTTGGGGGTCAGCTTCAGCGCCGCCTTGGTCTGGCCGACGCCGCAGATGTCGTCCAGCTCGCCCTCGACGCAGAGGATGGCGGTGCGCCGGATGCGGTCCGGCACGACAGGCTGCCAGCGCGCCGTCATCTTGCCCTTGGGCAGCGCGTGATCCTGGAACACGGTCTTCACCGTCTCGAGATAGAACTCGCCGGGCAGGTCCATGACGGCGAGATATTCCTCGTAGAAGGCGCGCTTCTTCTCTGCGCTCTCGTCGTCGCCCTCGACCAAATGGTCGAACAGCTGGCCCATGCTCTCCATGTGCTTCTCCAGGTTAATGGAGATGAAGTTGGTGAGCTGCAGGAAGCCTGGATAAACCAGCCGCCCGGTACCGGGGTAGGGCGGCGGCACGGTGGTGACGACATTTTGCTCGAACCACTCCATGTCGTGTTCCTGGGCGAGCTTGTTGACGGCGGTCGGGTTCTCGCGCGTATCGATGGGGCCGCCGATCAATGTCATGGTCGCGGGCACGCAGTCGTCGCCCCAGCCCGACATCACCGAGACGGCGGCGAGCACCGGCACGCTCGGCTGGCAGACGGCCAGCACGTGGGTGTTCGGCCCGAGGAAATGCAGGAAGTCGATGACGTAGTCGATGTAGTCGGAGAGATTGAAGCGGTCCATCGAGACCGGGACCATGCGACAGTCGGTCCAGTCGGTGATGTAGACGTCGTGGTTGGGCAGCATCGTCTCGACGGTGCCGCGCAAGAGCGTCGCGTAGTGGCCGGAGAGGGGCGCTACGATCAGCAAGCGCGGGTCCTTGTTGCGTTTGATGTCGCGGCGGAAGTGCAGAAGCTGGCAGTAGCTCCGCTGCATCGCCGTCTCGACGGTGACGGGGACCTGCTTCCTGCCGATTTCAGTGGTGGCGATGCCCCATTCCGGCTTGCCGTAGCGCCGGGTGACCTGCTCGAATACCTCGGCGGCGGCGTTGAAGCTGCGCCCGAGCGGCGTATAGGCGAGCGGGTTCATGGGATGCTGCGCGGTGAAGCGCACGGCATCGGCGACGGCCCGCGCCGGCATCATCGAAAGGCGGTGGAGTTCGTGCAGGTAGTAGAGCATGGACGCAATTTCCTAGGATCGAATGCGCCCCCCAATCGAAGCCCATCATAGCACAAACCGGCTGGCGGAACAGTGCTAGCGGCAGCCAAAACCGCGCCCGGTTTGATCTTCGTCAATAACCCCCTTTGCGTTTCGCGCTAAGGCTTAGGCCCCGCCATCGGATACGGATTCCGGCCATGACCATCACCACGCGCATCGACAACATCACCCGGCTGCCCGAGGCCTACCGTTTCGACGCCCCGCCGGCGCCGCCGAGCGTCAAGATCGAGCTCACCGCGCGCTGCGATTTCCAGTGCTTCTTCTGCGCCTCGGCGTTCAAGCTCAGGCGCAAGCAGGACATGGACTGGGATTTCTATACCCGCATCACCCAAGAGATGCGCGACGCCGGTGTCGAGGAACTGGGCGTCTTTTATCTCGGCGAATCGTTTCTCTACCTCCGCCTCGCCGAGGCCATCCACCACGCCAAGAAGGTGGTCGGCTTCCCCTACGTGTTTCTGACCACCAACGGCCGCATGGCCATGCCGGGCAAGACCAAGGCCTGCATGGCGGCGGGCCTGGACAGTCTCAAGTTCTCCTATAACTTCGCCGGTCCGGAACAGTGCAAGGAAGTCACCGGCGTCGACGCCTTCGAACAGATCGTCGCCAACATCCGCGATGCCCGGCGCGTGCGCGACGAGGTGGAGGCCGAAACCGGACACCGCTGCGGGCTCTATGCATCGTCGATCCACTACGACGGCGAACAGCAGGAGAAAATGGTCGAGGCGGTGGACCTGATCAAAGACTACGTCGACGAGCACTACTGGCTGCCGCTCTATGGCCAGGCCGGACTGACGGCGGGCGCGCGGGGCACCCGGCCGGTGGCGGGCAACGTCGGCCGCGCCGGCGCCATGCGCGAGCCGCTGCCGTGCTGGTCGGTGTTCACCGAGGGCCACATCACCTGGGACGGCAAGCTCGCGGCATGCTGTTTCGACCACGACGGCCGCTTCGACATGGGTGACTTGAACAAGATGTCGTTCATGGAGGCCTGGCACAGCGCCGCCTTCAAGGCGCACAGGAAGGCCAACCTGGCCAAGGACGTGCGCGGCACGGCGTGCGAGAGTTGCATCGCCTACCAGGACGCCAATCCAGACGTGCCGCGCGCGGTGAATTTGAAATCGGCAGAGATTTAGGCGGATCGTTCCCGCCAAAACCGTGTCATGGCCGGGCTTGTCCCGGCCATCCACGTCTTTAACGCTGGTGCTGTTCCGTGGATGCCCGGACCAAGGCCCGGGCATTTCCATGTTCGCTAGTCCTGCGCCCCTAGTTCGAAGCCCAGGGGTCCTTCGGCATGTCCGAGGCGGGGGCCGGTTCGCTGGCCGGTTCAGGCGCGACTTCGGGCAGCGGTGTCGGCGCCGGCGGCGTGGCGATCGGCTGGCGGCTTTCCGGTTGCGAGACGACGCCGTCCGGCGCGGTCGCCGCGCCCGGCGCATGGACGCGGCCGGCACGCGCACGCGCGATGGCGATGACCTTTTCCAGATCGGCGCCCGAGCAAATGCCGAGACCCACCGGGTTATGCGGCTTGATGTTGGACGAGTTCCAGTGGCTGCGCTCGCGGATCGCGTTGATGGTCGGCTTGGTGGTGCCGATCAGCTTGGAGATCTGCGCGTCGGTCAGCTCGGGGTAGTTCTTGAGCAGCCACGCGATGGCGTTCGGGCGGTCGCCGCGCTTGGAGACCGGCGTGTAACGCGCGCCCTTGGAGCGCGCCTTTGGCATAGGCACGTCCGGCTTCGACATCTTGAGCCGCGCCGACGGATCGTTCTGGCAGCGCTCGATTTCGGCCATCGAGATGTCGCCGCGGGCGACCGGGTCCAAGCCCTGCATGCCCGGCGCCACTTCGCCGTCGGCGAGGGCCTGAATTTCCAACTGGTGCAAGCCACAGAACTCGGCGATCTGGTCGAACGACAGCGTCGTGTTGTCGATCAGCCAAACGGCGGTGGCTTTGGGCATCAAGGGATGCGCCATGGTGAACTTCCTTTGCTCTAGATACGAAACGACCGGCCCCATGCCAGTGCCGGTACGCCAAAACCCTGCGCTTTATATAGTCAGGCGGGGGCCAGGGTCAAACAACAAAGGGCCGAATTCAAAGGTTTTTTCGGGATTTTCGGCCGATTTCAAAGGGTCAGCACGATTTTCCCGGTATGTTCGGCCGCTTCCATCATGCGGTGCGCCTCGGCGGCTTCGCGCAACGGAAGGGTGGTGCCGGCGACCGGCTTCAGGCGGCCGGTGTCGAACAGCGGCCAGACCTTCGCGGCGAGCTGCTTGGCGATCTCGGTTTTCTGTTCGGCCGGGCGGCTTCTGAGCGTCGAGCCGGTATAGACCAGGCGCTTCAGCATCACCGGCATCAGATTGACCTCGACCTTGGAGCCCTTGGCGAAGGCGAGCTGGACGATGCGGGCATCGTGGCGGGTGGCCTTGATGTTCTTCTCGATGTTGTCGCCGCCGACGATGTCGAGGATGACGTCGGCGCCGCCGAATTCGTCGCGCACGATCTCGACGAAGTCCTCTTCGCGGTAGTCGATCACCCGGTCGGCGCCCAGGTCCTTGCAGATCTGCGTCCGCGCCGCCGGGCTGTCGGTGGCGACGACCTTGGCTCCGAACGCCTTGCCGAGCTGGATCGAGGTGGTGCCGAGCCCGCCGGCGCCTCCGTGCACGAGATAGACCTCGCCGGCCTTGAGGCCCGCGTTCATGAAGATGTTGGACCAGATGGTGAAATAGGTCTCGGGCAGCGACGCCGCCTCGACCATGGAGAAGCCCTGAGGGATGGGCAGGCAGTGGGTGGCGTCGACGGCGCAGTATTCGGCGTAGCCGCCGCCGTTGGTCAGCGCGCAAAGCCTGTCGCCGACCTTCCAGCCCGCAACCCCCTCGCCGACGGCGACCACGTCGCCGGCGATTTCCAACCCCAGCAGGTCCGATGCCCCCTTGGGCGCCGGGTAGAGGCCCTTCCGTTGCATCAGATCGGGGCCGTTGACGCCGGCGGCGTGGACCTTGACCAGCACCTCGCCCACGCTTGGCCTGGGCAGCGGACGCTCTGCCGGCTTCAGCACTGCGGGGGCACCGGGCTCGGTGATCTCGATGCAGGTCATGGTGGCGGGAAGCGCGATGTTTTCGGACATGGCAGGGCAATTTCCGCAAATTTGATCTGGAACCGTTCTGTCTAATATGATGGCGCCCGCGAGGCAAGCTGACGGGGAGGGGGCGAGCAATGGACTGGGATGAGTTGCAGGCGCCGAAGAAGAAGCCCGAGAAGAAGAACCTGGAAGAGCTGTCGATCGAGGCCTTGGGCGAATACATCGCCGAACTCGAGGCCGAGATCGCGCGCGTGCGCGAAGCGATCCAGCACAAGCAGTCGGCGCGCAAGGGCGCCGATCAGTTCTTCAAGTCGTGACCCGGCGGCGCGACCGCCAGAACATCAGCCAGCCGATGACGCCCAGCAGCAACACGATGACCAGCCAACCGACGCGCGGGCTGAACGGGCAGCGTCCGCCGTCCGGCGCCTTCCACGGGCCGGCGCTCGGGCTCAGCGCCACATGCGCCAGCGGCAGCAGATAGCCGATCAGCACCACCGTCCAGGCGATCCAGGTTGGGAGTGTCTGTTCCATGTTGCAGCCATTCGGGCGCCGACAATTCCCGGGCGCCGTTAACCTGTCGTTAAAACCGTTCTGCTATGTCACGCTTGGTGCATGGCATAAATCAGCCATCCACTCAACTTCGACGCCTCCCTGTTGAACACTCGCCGCCCCGAACATTGGGGCGGCTTTTTTGTGCAGTGCAAAAGAGTTACGGTATTTTTCAACAGGCCGAATCGCATATTGACCGGCTCGGATCGGGCGGGTACAGTCCAGAGCCTAACGCGTTACTAGGCGAGTTTGACAGGTTTGAGGCATTAAAGAATCAAGGGGCCGTCCCTGGGGGCGGCCCCTATAATTTTCAGCCCATTTCCGCGCGCTTCCGCGCCTCTGCGAGGAAACCCCAGATGACCGAAACCCGCCGCAATTATCCGCATTTCCGCCCGATCCAGACCCGTTGGAACGACAACGACCTCTACGGTCACGTCAACAACGTGATCTACTATTCCTACGTCGACACCGCGGTGAACCTCTATCTCGTCGACGAGGGCGGCCTGGATCCGCAGCGGAGCGAGGTGATCGGCATATGCCCCGAGAGCCACTGCAACTTTCACAAGGCGGTGGCCTATCCCGAACAATTGGAGGCGGGGCTCCGCGTGGCGCATCTGGGCAAGTCGTCGGTGCGCTACGAGATCGGCATTTTCCGGGAAGGCGAGGACGACGCCTCGGCGACCGCCTACTTCGTGCACGTCTTCGTCGACCGTGCCACGCACCGTCCGGTGCCGATGCCGGATAAAATCCGCACCGCGCTGGAACGCATTCTGGTCAAGGCGGATTGAACGGGGAGGGCATCATGGCCGAGGCCGAAGAACACATACCCGGCACCCGCGACGAATACGCCTATAGCGTCGATTTTGCCACCCGCTGGGGCGACAACGACATGCTCGGGCACTTGAACAACGTCGTCTACCACCGCTGCTACGAGGACGTGGTGACGCGCTTCACCCGCTTCGAACTCGGCGTCGACTGGCTCAAGGACGACGTCTATCCGGTCGCCATCGAGAGCCAGTGCCGCTTCCACAGCGAGCTTTCCTGGCCGGAGACGGTGACGGCGGCGCTCCGCATCGCCAAGGTCGGGCGCTCCAGCGTGGTTTATCACGTGGCGCTGTTCGGCCAACAGAGCGACCGGGCGGCGGCGAGCGGGCGCTTCGTCCACGTCTACGTCGGTCGCGCGACCAAACGCCCGGTCGATATCCCGGCGCATCTGCTCGACCGCCTCAAGCCCTACCTTCGGGACTGAGCACCACAGTCTGCTGTAAATCATGTCACCCCAGGCTTGACCCGGGGGCCCATGTGGATGCTCGGATCAAGTCCGGGCATGACATTCAATATGGCCCCTGAAACGAAAACGCCCGGCGATCGATGTGACCGCCGGGCGCTTCGGTGCAACTTGTCGGTGCAACTTGGGGGGGGAAGGCTGGTTAGGCGGCCTTCTGGTGGGCAATCGCCTTGGTGTTGATGGCGATGGTCTTCGGCTTCTTCTCTTCCGGGACTTCACGCTTCAGTTCGATCTGCAACAGGCCGTTGGCCAGATCGGCGCCGGCGACCTTGATGTGGTCGGCGAGTTCGAATCGGCGCTCGAAAGCGCGCCCGGCGATGCCGCGATGGAGATAGGTCACTGCTTCGCTTTCCACGCGCTCGATCTTGCCGCTGACGACGAGGGTGTTGTCGGTGACGGTGACGTCGAGGTCCTCGGGCCCGAAACCGGCGACCGCCATGGTGATGCGGTAGCCGTCCTCGCCGTGCTGCTCGATGTTGTAGGGCGGGTAGGCGGTGGCGGAGCCGCCATGCTGGAGCGCCGAGTCGAGCATGCGCTGCATGCGGTCGAACCCGACAGTGTGACGGAAAATGGGCGAAAAATCAATCGTGCGCATGGCCATATCCTCCTGTGAGCCATATGGATCAAATGGACCTCCGCCGAATGGCCGGACGTCCGGTTCATGGTGCCCGCCGAAAACAAAATCCGGGCTGGGCGGTCCGCCGATCCCTCTCGAGGCGACCGGCTTCGGAAATGAATTAGTTTTGCGGTTTCGGCCGCGCAAGGGGGGCCCAAAAAAAATCAGGAAAAATTTTTGGAATTTTCTTGGACCGAATTTCGCCGGGCAATCAGGCTATTCGGCGGCCTTGGCGCTGCTGTCGCCCCACATCACTTCGTAGAGCGTCATCGGGCCCTCGAAGCCCTTCATCTCGTAGCCGCCCTTCGACTGGAACTGGTAGCTCTTGCCGGTGCAGATGCCGCGCACGATCTCGGAAACGAAGATCTGGTCGGCCTTGGCCTTGTCGACGATGCGCGCCGAAAGCTGCACCACGGTGCCGAACAGGTCGTTGTCCTCGACGATCGGCTCGCCGGCATTGATGCCGATCTTCAGGTGCAGCGGCAGGTCCGGGTTCTGGGCGTTGTGCTGCATGGTCTCGCGCTGCATCTGGATCGATGCGTCGACGCCGTCGGTGACCTTGTTGAACGACGCCATGATGCCGTCGCCGGTGTGCTTGACCTCGCGGCCGTTGAAAGCGGTCAAGGCGGCTCGGACGATTCGGTTGTGCGCGCGCACCACTTCCTGCGCGCCGGCGTCGCCCAAGGCCTGGGTCATGGCGGTGGAGCCGGCGATGTCGGTGAACAGCACGGTGATCGGGCCGGTCTGCGCTTCCTTCTTCTTCGGCTGGTTCCACTCGCCCATCGCCGTCTTGAGGTGCTCGGCGGAGGCGTCGGGATCCTGGAAATGCGTGTTCATGGCGTTGCGGCCCGCCTGGAACATCTGCATATAGCGCGGGTCCTGCATCAGGTATTCTTCGTACTTGTCGGCGAAAGTCGACGCGTGCGACTTCTTAAAGCCCATCACGCGCACGCTGTCGGACAGCACCTTGGAGCGTGACTTCATGTCGAGGTTGCGCTTGTCGGCCAGCGTCTCGCAGGCGCCGGCGAGGAACAGGTTGACGCCGAACTTGTTGAAGTTGTCCATCTTCTTGTTGTCGGTGCCGACCGATTTGAGCGAGTCGCTCAGGAAATTCATCATTTAGGCTTTCTGCTTCTCGGCATGCGGCGACAGCGTCTCGACCGGATCGGCGAGCTTGCCGTAGGTGTCGGCATCGAGCACCACGCCGCGGCCCTGGGCTTCCGCGTCCTTGTCGCCGCCCTCGGCTTCCTTTTCGCCGTGCAGGCTCTTCTTCAGGCGCTCCGAGGTATCGGCTTCGGCTTGGTCGGCGAGCTGGAAATCGTCGCTGCCGGCCATCGCCTGGTCGAGGTCCTCGCGCTGCTTCTTGGCCTTGGCCTTCTGCTTCTGTTGGGCATTGGCCTTGGGCGCCTGCGGGACCGGGCGGGCAGGGCGGTAGACGTTCTGTTTGCGCTCGCGCGCCTTCAGGCTGTCGCCGCGGAAGAAGGTCGCCGACATCGAC
>JAYOXJ010000036.1:0-5082 GCA_038152725.1 Rhodospirillaceae bacterium | reverse complement strand
CGACGCTGCCGACAGCAGGAAGGTGATGACGAAGATGAAGAAGATCAGCTGGCCTTCGCGCTCGCCGGTGATGCGGTAGCCGAACAGCGTCTGGCCGCCGACCAGGTGCGAGGCGGCGACCGCGCAGATGGCGGCCAGGCAGATGCTGAACAGGGTGATCAGCCGCACCTTGATGATGATGGTGGTCAGCGTGCTGGTGCCGCTGGAGCCGGATTTCTGTTTGGCTTTCTTCTTCTTCGGCGCGTCGTCGACATCGTAGTCGTCGTCTTCGCCTTCCTCGTCGGCCCAGCTGCTAGCGGCGGCGCCACCGCCGTTGCCGCGGCCGGCGCCGCGCTCGGTGGTGTCGGTTTCGCCGTCCGCCGCGCTGGCGCCGCGGCTCTTGTAGATGACGTAATCGCGGTGCGTGCCCTCGGTGGTGTCGTAGACCTCGCGGATGACCTTGACGTTGCCGACGCCGCCGGCGTCGAGGCCCTTGGCTTCCTCGATGGCCTGGTCGCGCGACGACCCGTCGAACTGGGCATGAATGCTCCACCGTCCGCCTTGCTGGACGTGAACTTCTTAGTGAGTCTGCATCGCCATATTCGATCAGGCCCTTCCAGCACGCGGTTCCACCCGGACGAGCGACTTCGAGGGTGGGGCTTTATTTGAGCTTATAGCGTTACTTAAGATTCGAGTGCAAGCCTAACATCCCCATCTGCCGTCACCGCCGATGGTTCGCAACTCATTAGAATCTAATAAAAACGAGGAAATGTGACAGTTTGGAATGGTTAACGGCTTCGCACATGCAAAAGGCCGCGCCGGTTGCCCGGCGCGGCCTCGCGCGCGAAAACGCTGCAGCGTGCTTAGGACTTGAGTCCGATGTTGGCGAAGCGCTTCTTGAACTTGGCGAGCTGGCCGCCGGTGTCGATGAGCTGGTGCGCACCGCCGGTCCAGGCCGGGTGGGTGTGCGGGTCGACATCGAGTTTGAGTACGTCGCCGGGCTTGCCCATGGTCGAACGCGTCGTGAACGACGAACCATTGGTCATCTGCACGGTGATTTCGTGGTAATCAGGATGGATCTTTTCTTTCATCGCTCTACTCCCGAAAACGAGGCGCCCAATATAGGGGAAGCCGCCGGGCGGATCAAGCCCGGTTTCAGCTGCTTTTTCCGCCGCCGGAACCGGTCTCGGGGGCAGGCGGCGGATGGTGAGGAAACCGTTCCCGCGCGCGCCAAGCCAGCATCATCACCAGCGCCATGATCGCGGCGCCGGCGTAGTAGGGCCAGTCGCGGCCGAGATAGCCGAACAGACCACCGGCGAAGGCCGGCCCGGCGACGCGGGCCAGCGTCGTGGCGGCCCGCGTAACCCCCATCGTGCCGCCCTGGTCCTCCTCGTCGACCTGCAGCGAGATCAGGCTGTTCAAGGCCGGCGAGATCAGCGCGAAACCGAAACCCGAGATCGCCATGGCGCAGACCAGCACCTCGATATGCTTGGATGCTGGAATCAGCGCGATGCCGAGCGCCAGCGCGCCGGCGCCGGCGACGATCAGCCGGAGTTCGCCCATGCGCTTGTTGAGCCGGCCGATCATGCCGCCCTGGACGATGGCGCCCAGGATGCCGACGAGGGCGAACAGATAACCGTTCTGTGCCGGGCCCCAGCCGAACTGGCGCTTCGACCAAAGTGCGAAGGTCGCCTCCAGGCCGGCGAAAGCGAAGGTGGCGAGGAACGAAAGCCCGATCAACAGGCCGACGCCGGGATGGGTGAGGGCGTCCTTGAACATCTTGGTGCGGGTGGCGCGTGGCCTGGCAGCGATGCGCGCCCTGATCTCGGGTTTCAGCGATTCCTTCAGCAAAAAGATGCCGAGCACCAGGGCCAGCGCCGAAAGTGCTGCGGCGGCCAGCGCCGGCGTGCGGTAGTCGGCGTGCAGCGGATCGTGGCCGGCCAAGAGGCCGCCGATCGCCGGGCCGATGACGAAGCCGAGCCCGAAGGCCGCGCCGATCAGGCCCATGCCCTTGGCCCGGGTCTCGCGCGTCGTCACGTCGGCGACGTAGGCGAACGCGGTCGAGATGTTGCCGGCCATGAAGCCGCCCAAGGCGCGCGCGCCGAACAGCATCCAGATGTTGTCGGCGAAACCGAGCCAGACGTAGGCGACGACGGCGCCGGCAAGCGACACCAAAAGCACCGGCCGGCGCCCGATGCGGTCCGACGTGCGGCCCCAGAAGGGCGCTGCGACGAACTGGGTGAGGGAATAGGTCGCCATCACCAGGCCGATGGTCTCCGGGTCGGCGTTCATGACCTCGGCATAGAGCGGCAGCAGCGGGATGATGATCCCGAAACCGATCAGGTCGACGACGACGATGAGGAAAAGGACTAGCACGGGTGGCGCGGCTCAGCGTTCGGTGAGCTTGAGTTCGATGCGGCGGTTGCGGCGCTTGGCGATCTCGTCGGTGCCGCTGTCGAGCGGCCGGTACTGGCCGAAGCCGGCGGCGACAAGGCGCTCGGCCGGCAGGCCGCGGTCGATCAGGTGGCGCACCACGGCGATGGCGCGGGCGGTGGAAAGCTCCCAGTTCGACGGGAACTGCTTGGTCGAGATCGGCACCGAGTCGGTATGGCCGTCGACCCGCAGCACCCAGTCGATGTCCTTCGGGATGCGCTGCGACAGGTCGATCAGCGTGATGGCGAGGGCGTCGAGCTGGCGTTCGCCGGGGGTGCCGATTTCGGCCGACGCGGTATCGAACAGCACTTCGGACTGGAACACGAAGCGGTCGCCGACGACGCGCAGCCCCGGCTGGTTGCCGAGCAGTTCGCGCAGCCGGCCGAAGAACTCCGAGCGGTAGCGCGACAGTTCCTGCACCTTGGTGGCGAGCGCCGCGTTGAGGCGCTTGCCGAGATTGACGATCTGGCTCTTCTGTTCGTCGTTGAGTTTTTCGGAAGCCTGCAGCGCCGCCTCGATGCGCGCCAATTGCTGGCGCAGCACGGCGGTCTGCTGGTTCAGCAGCGCCAATTCGGCGCGCGCACTCTTGGAAAGTTCGCGTTCCTCCAAAAGCGCCTTCTTCGATGTCGTCAGCGCCTCTTCGCGTTCGCCGGCCTTGGCCGCCATCTCGGCGATCTTCTTCTCGAGTTCGGTGCGCAGCGCCTTCAGCGCCTCGATGTCGTGGCTCAAGCCCGAAAGCTCGGCCAACTGCGCCTCGATGCGTTCGCGGCTGGCGGCGCCCGCGGCTTCGGATTCGGAAAGCTGGCTGCGCAGCTTGGCCTCGGTCTCCTCGGCCTGGACCCGCATGGCGTTGAGCGTCGCCCTCAGGTCGTCGCGCTGGGCGACGGAGGCCTGCAACTCGGCGGAAAGCTGTTCCAGGTTGGTCTTCATGTTCTTCTGCGCGCGCCGTTCCAGCGCCAGCAGGTCGGCCAGTTCGGAGACTTGGCCGCGCAACTGGTCGAGCGCCGAATCACGGCCGGACAGCGCCTGGTTGAGGAAGAACTGGGCGAGTACGAAGATCAACAGCAGGAAGATGATGACCAGCAGCAGCGTCGCCAGCGCATCGACGAAGCCGGGCCAGATGTTGGTGGAACGTTCGCGGCGTCCGATCGCGGCCATCTGCGCCCCCGGCCTAGCGGGCGCCGTCTTCGCTGGCGGCGGCCACGGTGCGCGCCAGCAGCTTGATCTCGCGGCGCAGGTCCTGGGTCAGGGTCTCGCGGCCCTCGCGCATTTCGTCGAGCATGCGCGATACGTGCAGGTCCATGTTGCGGATGTGCGCGCGGCTGGCGTCGTCGAGGCCGCCGCCACTGCCCGAACCCTGCGCCAGTTGCTGCAGCACCGGGCGGATGGCGACCTGGGTTTCGGCCAGGCTCTTCATCAGCGCCTGTTCGGTGCGCATCTGGTCGGTCAGGGTCTCGAGCTTGGCCGACAGCGAAATCAGGCTGTTGTCGACCTTGGAGCGGCCTTCCTCGCCGCGCTGCAAGGTGCGCTGAAGGTTCTCCAGGCTTTCGGCGGTCTGTTCCAGCAGTGCCTGGACGTAGGCCGGCACCGACTGCTCGCCCTCGGCCATGAGGCCGCCGGACGACAGCCGAGTGACGCTGGACAGCCATTCCTCCAGGTCGTTGTAGAAGCGGTTCTGCGCCTGGCCGGCCTGCAGGTCGAGGAAGCCCAGCACCAGCGAGCCGGCGAGGCCGAACAGCGACGACGAGAACGCCGTGCCCATGCCGGCCATGGGCGCTTCGAGGCCGCGTTTCAGGGTCGAGAAGATGGTGCTCGGATCGCCGCCCTCGACGGAGAGGCCGCTGATCACGCCGGAGATCGAGCCGACCGTCTGCAATAGCCCCCAGAAGGTGCCGAGAAGGCCCAAGAAGATCAAAAGCCCGATGGTGTAGCGCGAGAGATCGCGCGATTCATCGAGGCGCGACGCGATCGAGTCGAGCAAGGAGCGCATCGACGGCGCCGACAGGCTCAAGGAGTCGCGCTTGGAGACCATCGTCGCCATCGGCGCCAGCAGCTTCGGATGGTGCTCTTCCGACGGTGTCGAGGCCCGCGACATGCCGTTCTCCAGGCCCTCGCGGTAGCTGTCGATCCAGCCCACTTCCGGATAGAGCCGCACGACCTGGCGGAAGTTGTAGATGACGCCCAGCACCAGCACGCCGACGATGAGGCCGTTGAGCGCCGCATTGGCCATGAAGAACTGGGTCAGCGGCTGGAACAGCAGCACCGAGGCGACGGCTACGGCGGCCAGGAACAGCAGCATGCGGACGAGGTATGTATGCGGACGGGTCACGCCGTGGTCGTCCTCTCGTCGGTGGGGGCCGCTGTCGCCAGGGGCCGGTCGTCAGCGCGGCGCAAGGTTGACGTCCACGCGGTTGGCGGGAGTTTCGCCGGTCTTGTTGCCTAGGGCGCGGACGTCGATCTGGGTCGAGCGGACGCCCTTGTCGATCAGGAACGAACGCACTTCCAGGGCACGCGACAGCGAAATACGGCGGGCCTTGGGTGCGGACAGGTCCTTGGCGGCGGCGTAGGCCATCAGCTGGACGCGGAAATCCTTGTTGTCGCGGATGGCGTTGGCGAAGGTGTTGAGTTGCGCGCTGGCGGACTCAGGCAATTTGGTCTCGGCTTCGACGA
>JAYOXJ010000035.1:1969-17407 GCA_038152725.1 Rhodospirillaceae bacterium | reverse complement strand
TGGCAGCGCGGCCAGGGCCAGGGCCAGGGCAACGGCAACGGCAACGGCAAGCGCAAGGCCGCCGACAACGGTTTCAAGCATCGCCACGGCGAGGAAGGCCACGGCCAGCACCGCGACGGCCAAAAGCGTGAGCGTAAGTGCAGCCATGAGGGTAAGCCCGAGGGCCATCGCCAGGACGGTCATCACGGTAAGCGCCAGGGCGAGCGTCGTGAGGCCCGGCCGGAAAATCGCCATGAGAACAGGAACGAGAACCGGCACGAAAACCGCCGCGACAACCGTAACGGCAAGGGCGGCAACGCGCCGCGCCGTCGCGCCGCCTAATTTCCGTCGAAAGCGGCGAGCCACACCGAGTGGCCGCCGCATTCCGGGTCCTCGGGTGTGAACCGTAACACCCTGAGCCCGGCATCCGCCAGCAGGGCCCGGTATTCGTCCGGGTCCAGGCTGGCGTGGTAGAGCGTATCTCCGAACAAGTCGCCGATGGCCTCGCCCGCCGCCAGTCCCGATGTGAACAACAGCCGGGCGCCTGGTGCCGCATGCGCGGCGAACCGTGCGAACATGGTGCGCTGGTCGCTGGCCGCGAGGTGAAAGAAGCTGTCCCAGGCGACGATGGCATCGAAGCGGCGCCCGAGATCGAGGGCCCGCATGTCGGCTTCGATCCAGCCGCCATCAGGCCAGCGCGCACGGCAGATGGCCAGCATGGCGGGCGCGGCATCGACGCCGGTGACGCGATACCCGGCGTCGATGAAATACTTCGCGATCGGCTCGCCCATGCCGCAGCCGAGATCGAGCACGCATCCACCCGATGCGATCGAATTGGCGAGGGTTTCGAGATAGGGGCGTTCCATAAACGACCGGTCGCGCGTCTTGTCGAAGGCCGCGGCATGCTTGTCGTAGAGTTTCCAGACGTTGTCGACCATCGTCCATCCCGCCTAGTTCGGATTTCACCGTCAGGAGCTTAGCCGATCAGTGCCGCCACTTGCTCGGCCGTGAAACCGAAACCGGCAGCGTTGATAGGCTGCCCGGCCGACGCCCGTTCGATCGCTGGTAGTATATCATCCGATGGCCATAGGCCGGTCTCCAGGGCACGGGCATAGCCCTCGGATAGACTGGCGGCTCGCATGCGGCGGGCCGCTTCGGAAAAATTATAGGGTAGGCGATGGTGCGTGATGGCAAGGCGGCCGTCGACCTCCGGGTTGAGCAGTGCGTACCAGCCGTCAGGCGTCCCGTCATTGGCGGGCATGCCGATGGCGCCGGGGTTGTGCCAAATGGTGCCGCCGGCGAGGTTTTCAGTGAACGGCAAGCCCGAGTGGCCGGCGATCACAAGGTCGGCCTCGGCGAGTCTGGCGTCGCCGAGCTTTTCCGACGCCGAGGTCGATGGGAAGACGAAGCGATTGACGCGGGTGAAACTGCCGTGCACGACCACGGCCCGGCGTCCGGCCATTCGGAAACCGATGGCGCCCGGCAGCGAAGCCATCCACGCACGCGCAGCGTCGTCGGTCGAACGCCTAGCGAAGGCGTACCAACGCGCCGCGTCGATGTCGCACGCCGAGCCTGCCTGAAAACCGCAACCGCCAATTCGCAGTTGCCGGCGATGACGTTCACGCCCCAATCACGGATCAGTTCGATGCTCATCGCCGGATCGGCCCCGTAGGCGACAACGTCGCCGGTACAGAAACAGCGCTCCGGCGGGATGGCGAGCGCGTCCGCGCGGCTGCGCATGGCTTCGATCGCCTGCAGGTTCGAATAGGGCCCGCCGAACGCCAGGATCGCACCGCATACATTCCGAGGTCCCGGACAACGGGACGAATCGGCCGGGAGCTGTTGCGTTGGCTGACTGCGACGATGTTCAAGGCGGGATTCCCGTTCGTGACGGCGGTATTCGCCAGCCTGCAGTGCACAGGAATCGGAGGCAAGCGGCGATCCGATCCCTCACGAGGAGTTGACGGCGCGTGAGCCGTCGCGCATCTGTCGCGGGCGGTGGTTTTCTTCCGGGCTGCCATCCCCTATATGCAGAAGGCGCAATCGCGGGCCGAATAGGGAAGGCGAAAATGGGTCAAGACAAGGTAGCGATCGTCACGGCGGGCGGCAGCGGCATGGGTGCCGCGGCGGCAAAACGCCTGGCTGCAGACGGTTTCGGCGTCGCCGTGCTGTCGTCGTCGGGCAAGGGCGAAGTCCTCGCTCAGGAGCTCGGCGGCATCGGCGTCACCGGTTCCAATCTCGAGCCGGCCGACCTCGATCGGCTGGTCGATGCGACGATGGCGCGCTGGGGACGCATCGACGTGCTGGTCAACTCCGCCGGCCATGGGCCCAAGGGTCCGCTGCTCGACCTTACCGACGACGACTGGCACCGCGGCATGGAGGTCTACTTCATGAACGTGGTGCGGCCGACGCGGCGGGTGACGCCGGTGATGCAGGCGCAGAAGTCGGGCGCCATCATCAACATCTCGACCTTCGCCGCCTTCGAGCCCGAACCTGCGTTCCCGACGTCGGGCGTGTTCCGCTCGGGCCTCGCCGCCTTCGCCAAGCTCTATTCGGACAAATACGCGGCCGACAACATCCGCATGAACAACATCCTGCCCGGCTTCATCGATTCACTTCCCGAAAAGCCCGAGTTCAAGGCGCGTATTCCGCTTGGCCGTTACGGCCATGCCGACGAGATCGCCGCCACGGTTTCGTTCCTCGCTTCCGTGGGCGCCGCCTACATCACCGGCCAGAACCTCCGCGTCGACGGCGGCATCACCCGCGCAGTCTGAGGCCGCACCGCCCATGACCATCCCCGACGGTCCGATACTCGCGGGCCTCACCGCACCGGAACTGGCGCTATGCGTGGCGACCATCGTCTTCGCCGGCTTCATCTGCGGCTTTCTCGGCTTCGGCGCGTCCTTGATCATCGTCATGGTATTGAGCGCCGTGGTCGGCCCGGCGGCGGCCATTCCGGTCGCTGTGCTGTCCGGTGCGGTCGCCACCGTTCAGTTGATACCGGCGGCCGTCCGCGAGGCCGAGCGCACGTTCATGGTGCCGTTCTGGCTGGCCGCTCTGATCGCCTCGCCGATCGGCACATGGTTCCTCAAACAGGCCAACCCGGCGCCCATGAAGATCGCCATTTCGCTCGTTGTGCTGGCCATGACCTGGCTGATGTACCGGGGCTGGCGCATGGCCAACGTGCATGACCCCAAGGTGTTCGCAGTCGCCGGCATCGTCGCCGGACTGCTTCAGGGCGGCGCCGGCGTCGGCGGGCCGCCGGCTGTGGCGGTGGCGCTGGCGCGGCCCGGCACGCCCGACCGTCAGCGCGCCAACGTCATCGGGGCGGTCTCGGCGCTCTCGGTATTCGCCATCGGGTCCTATTGGTACCACGGGCTCTTCACCCGTGACGTGCTGATCCTCGGGCTGGCGCTGGTGCCGATCTATTCGGTCACCACCTGGGCCGGTCAGCGCATGTTCAGCGGCGGTGCCAAGGCGCACTACCGCAACGCGGCGCTGCTCGCGCTCGCCGTCATCGGCGTGGTCACGCTGGCACTGGCGATCGCCAACTATAAAGGGTGAGGGGGCCGGTTCGGCGTCGGCCGCCGGCGCCGATCACTCGGCGCCGGTTTCCAGCATCGACGGGATGTGGGCCGGTTCGCCGCGGCTCATCAGGCGCTGCAGCTTGTCCAGGTAGAGATAGATCACCGGCGTCAGGAACAGCGTGATGACCTGCGACACGGCGAGGCCGCCGACCACCGTGATGCCCAAAGGCGCGCGGGCCTCGGCGCCTGCACCGTGGCCGAGCGCGATCGGAAGTGCGCCGGCCAGCGCGGCGAAGGTGGTCATCATGATCGGGCGGAAGCGCAGGATGCAGGCCTCGTAGATGGCTTCTTCCGGGCTCATGCCGTCGGCGCGCTGCCGTTGCAGGGCGAAGTCGATCATCATGATGGCGTTCTTCTTGACGATACCGACTAGCATGATGACGCCGACGAAGGCGTAAAGCGTCAGCGGCAGGTTGCCGATGTGGAGCGCCAGCAACGCACCCAAGGCCGCCGCCGGCAGGCCGGAGAGAATCGTCAGCGGGTGGATGAAGCTCTCATAGAGGATGCCGAGAACGATGTAGACGACCAGGATCGCCATGAACAGCAGCAGACCCATGTTGGCGAGCGACTCCTGGAAGGCTTCCGCGGTGCCGCCGAACTTGGCCGAGATCGAGCCCGGCATCTGGATGCGCCGCTCGAGTTCGCGGATGCGGTCTATGGCGGTGCCGAGCGAGACTTCCGGCGCCAGATTGAAGGCCAAAGTCACCGCCGGCAGCAGGCCCTGATGGTTGATCGCCAGCGGCGCCACCTCGGTGACCACCTTGGTCACCGCGTCGAGCCTGATCTGCTTGCCCGACTTCGAGTTGACGAACAACTGCGACAGGCCCTCGATGCGGCGCTGGTGCTTGGGATCGATCTCGAGGATGACCTGATACTGGGCCGACGCCGTGTGGATGGTCGAAATCTTGCGCGAGCCGAAGGCGGCGGCAAGGGTCGCCTCGATACGCCGGGCGTCGACGCCAAGTGCGGCGGCGCGGTCGCGGTCGATCTGGACCAGAACCGTCGGGCTCTTGATCTGCAAATCGCTGGTGACGTCCTGGAAACCTTCGAGTTTGCGCATCTCCATGCGCATGACCTCGGCCCAATGGTAGAGCGTATCGAGATCGAGGTCCTGCAGAGTGTATTGATACTCGGCGTTCGACAGTCTGCCGCCGACGCGGATCGGCGGTGGGTTGAGTACGAACACGCGCAGCCCCGGCACCGTGTTCATGTCGCGCCTGAGCGTCTGCACGATCTTGTTGACGTCCTTCTCGGGTCGCTTGTCGCGGTCCTTCAGGCGCATCAACATGAAGCCCTGGTTCGACGTGCGCCCGCCGCCGCCGCCGCCGGCGCGTTCCATGACAGCGTCGATGTTCGGGTTGGCGGCGGCGATCGCCGCGACTTTGTGTTGGTAGGCGACGAGCGCGTCGTAGGAGGCCTCGTCGCCGGCCTGGGTGCGGACCAGGAGCCGGCCGGTGTCCTCGGCCGGCAGGAAGTCCTTCTGCACAACCGTATAGAGATAGACGGTCGCCAAAATGGTGGCGATGAACGACATGAAGACGCTGAAGCGGTGACGCAGGCACCAGCGCAGGCCCGAAGCATAAACTTCGAGCATGGCGTTGTAGACGGCCTCCGATGCCTGGAACAGTTTGCCGTGCTTCTGTTCCGCGTGCGAACCCAGGAAGCGCGAACACATCATCGGCGTCAGCGTCAGCGACACCACGCCCGAGACCAGCACGGCGGCGGTGATGGTCATGGCGAATTCGTTCAGCAGCCGGCCGACCATGCCGCCCATGAAGATGATCGGGATGAATACGGCGATCAGCGAAATGGTCATGGAAACGATGGTGAAGCCGACCTCGCGCGAGCCGATAATCGCGGCTTGCCTGCCGTCCATGCCTTTTTCGCGGTGACGCACGATGTTCTCGAGCATGACGATGGCGTCGTCGACGACGAAGCCGACAGACAGTGTCAGCGCCATCAGCGACAGGTTGTTGAGGCTGAAGCCGAGCGCGTACATGGCGCTGAAGGTGCCGATCACCGAAATCGGCAGCGCGATGGACGAAATCACCGTTGCCGTGACGTTGCGCAGGAACAGGAAGATCACCATCACCACCAGCGAGGCGGCCAGCAGCAGGTGGAATTGCACGCCTTCGATGGACTCGCGGATACCGATGGACCGGTCGTAGATGACCTCCAGCGTGATCGCGGCAGGAATCTGTTCGCGGAGTTGCGGCAGGGCCTTGGATATCTGATCGACGATCTTCACCGTATTCGAGCCCGGTTGGCGGTAGACCGCCATCAGCATGCCCTGTTCGTTGCCGAAAATTGCGGAGTTGCGGCGGTCATCGACGTCGTCGATGGCCCGGCCGACATCCTTGATTCTGACCGGCGCGCCGTTACGATAGGCGACAACTAGGTTGTTGTAGTCGGACGCGCGGCTGAGCTGGCCGGTGGTCTTGATCGACGCCTCGTGGCTGTCGCCGGCGATGATGCCGGTCGGCAGGTTGGAGTTGCCGGCCTGTACGGCGGCCTCGACCTCGGTCAGGCTTAGGTTGCGGGTGACCAAGGCGCCCGGATCGATCTGCACGCGCACGGCGTAGCGCTGGCGGCCCCAGAACTGCACCTGGGCGACACCGTCGATGGTCGAGACCTGCTGCTGCAGCACCGTCTCGGCGTAGTCGTTGACGACCGAGACCGGGAGCGAGCCCGAGCTCAGCCGCAGGTAATAGATGGCGAAGTTTGCCGGGTTGCGTTTCCTCAGCGACGGCGTTTCGGTCAAGCCGTCGGGCAGCGCCTTCTGGGCGGCGGAAATGGCGGTCTGAATGTCGAGCGCGGCGGCGTCGATGTTTCGGTCGAGTTCGAATTCCAGCGTCACGCGCGTGGTGCCGATGGAACTCACCGAGGTCATCTTGCGCACGCCGGCGACCTGGGCGAACTGGTTTTCCAGCGGCAGCGCCACTGAGGATGCCATCGTCTCCGGGCTGGCGCCGGGTAGTTCGGCGCTGACCTCGATGGTCGGGAAGTCGACGTTGGGCAGTTCCGCGATCGGCAGCGAGCGATAGGCGACGAAGCCGAACAGCACGATGGCCAGCATGACCAGCGTGGTCATTACCGGCCGGTTGATGCAGACTTCGGGTATCCTCATGATGTTTTCTTGCCCTGTGGCGCCTTCTCGCCGTTATCCGATTTTTGCGGCGCCGGTTTCGACTTGTCGTCGGGCGCCTTCTTTTTTTCCTTCTTCTCGCCGCCAGCACCTTGCGGAATTACGCTGGCGCCCTGAAACAGGCGCAACTGGCCGTCGGTGACGACCGTCTCGCCTGGCTTCAGGCCGTTCGATATGACAACGTCAGACCCGGCGTCGGGACCGACATCGACCATGCGAAGATGGATTTTCTTCTTGTCGTCGACGACCCATACGAACCGGCCCTTTTGGTTGATCTGGACCGAGCGCGCCGGCACCACCACGGCGTCGTTGAGGGTCTCCATCAAAACCCGGGCGCGGGCGAACTGGCCCGGGACCAGGGTCTCGTCGGTGTTCTCGAACATGCCCTGGAGCTCAATGGTGCCCGTGGCGACGTCGACCTCGTTGTTGATGAAGAACAACTTGCCGGTGACCGATTGCGCCGACGCTTGGGTGGTGACCTCGACCGTCGGCGGCTGGCCCTCGGCGGCGACCTTCTGGCGCAGCGCATCGATATAGCGCTCGGGCAGGCTGAACGATACGTAAACCGGCTTGGTCTCGGTGATCATCAGGATCGGCGGGGTGTCGTTCGCCTTCACGATGTTGCCGACGGAGATCAGGATATTGCCGACGCGGCCGTCGATGGGCGAGCGGATGATGGCGTAGTCGAGGTTGAGCCGGGCGAATTCGAGCGCCGCCTCGGAGGCCCGCACCGCGGCGCGGGGAGTGTCGACCAGGGCTTCCGCGTCGTCGCGCCGGGTCTGCGGCGAATAGCCCTGGGAGGACAGGATCTTGAGGCGGTTGAAGTCGGTGATCGCCTTCTTGTGGTTGACCGTGTCGCGCGCCAGGTTGGCCTCGGCTTCCTTCAGCCGCGCGGTCAGCGGCCGGGCATCGAGCTTGAAAAGCACGTCGCCCTTCTTGACCCGCTGGCCCTCGCGCACCAGGGCCTCGATGATCTGACCCTCGATGCGCGACTTGATCGCGACCGTGGAGCGCGCCTTGACCACGCCGACGCCTTCGAGACGCACCGGCACCGAACGCGTGCCGGCGACGGCGACCTGCACCGGAACCGGCCGCACGGCCCGGCCGGCCTTTCCGGTCGCCTTCTGGGTGTTGGCGCCGGCCGGCTTGGCGAGGCCCAGTTTACCCGCAACCCAGTCACGGGTCTCGGTATGGGAATAGGCCGCCCCGCCGGCGGCGACGGCGATGATGGCGAAAATGAAGATGCGTCTGGCCATTTTGATCCCTCAACCATTCGGCCCGAACACGCGCACGCGATTCCATGTCGCCCGCTGTCCGACCGCCATAAAAAACGCGGCGAACCTGCGCCACGGAACGCAAATTCTGAAAAGGGCCTAAAATATTAGTCGCACATTACTGGATTTCGCGAATCCGTGCGACAACAGATTCCGCGCGTGCGGGGAGGTCACGAAGTTGTGTATTTTCCGGGGCCGGTTCACCGAGCCGTTCAGGAGCGCGCCGGCAGGGCTTTCAAGCCGTCTCTTAGCGGTGGTAGATTTGCCGCATGTCCCTGGCTCTGACCCCGCTCCCCGCTTCGTTCGGTATCGAGGCGACGGGCATCGATCTCTCCGGCGCCGTCCCGGCCGCCGACGCCATAGCGCTCTCCGCGGCGCTCCGCGACCATTTGGTCCTGGTCGTCCGCGGCCAGTGCTTGAGTACCGCGCAATACGTGGAGGCCATGCGCCTGTTCGGCACGCCGATGCGCCAGCACCTGACCAAGCTGCTCGACCCGGACCACCCGGAGATCGCGGTCCTGGATAGCCGCATCGCCAATACCCGGCGCGACGACGGCAAGATCATGCCGATCGGCTCGCGCGACTGGCACACCGACCACACCAATCACCCGCTGCCGCCCAAGATGACGGCGCTTTATGCGGTCAAGCTGCCGTCGTCGGGCGGCGATACCGGCTTCGCCAACATGCAGGCGGCGTTCCAGCGCTTGGATGCGGACGAGCAGGTGTCGCTGTCGAAACTCAAGACTGTCAACGGCATCGAACAGGACACCGGTTACGTCGACGAGGCGACCCGGCGCGAATTCACCGCCGCGCCGCAGACGCATCCGTTTATCCGCACCCACCCGGAAACCGGCCGCAAGGCGATCTACGTTCATCCAGGCAAGCTCGCCCGTTTGGAGGGCTGGGAGCCGGCCGAGAGCAAGGCCTTCGTCAACGCGCTGCTCGACAGGGTTCTGGTCGGCGACGTCACCTACCGCCACAAGTGGCGGGCCGGCGACTTGGTGATTTGGGACAACCGCGCGCTGCTGCACGTGGCCCATACCGACTACGACCCGGCCGAGGGCCGCATCATGCACCGCATGTGCCTGGAGGGCGACGCGCCGTTTTAATCCGCACTTGGCTGACGGCCGGCGGAGGCGTTATTCGGCGGCTGCAGCCCGGCCTTGCACCGCAGGCGCGTTCAACGCCAGGAAACTCCGGATGTGGCGGAGCGCCAACGCGATCTTGCGGTCGTTCTCCTTCCACGGATAGAGGCTGACCTGGGCGTTCGGCGCCAAGAGCGCGGATTCCATGGCGGTGGCGTAGGGGTGCGCCGGGATGTCGTCGGGCAGGATCAGCACCGGCGTCTGGCAGTTGCGCACGAAGTCGCGGTCCACCGTGAGCACGAAGTCGGCGCGCTTGGTGTACATGTTGTGCAGGAACTCCGAGCACATCTCCATGGTGACGTCGGGCCGGCGCTGCACGAACTCCGGCGCCCAGCCCTTGATGTTGTTGTTGTAATAGAGATCGGGGTGGCTCGAGGTGTAACCGCTCGGATGTACCAGCGTCGCGGCGACGACGCGCTCGCCCGCGTGTTTCAAGAGGTTCCAGATCATCGGCCCGGCGATGCAGAAACCCATCACCAGGAACTTGTCGATGCCGAGATGGTCCATCAGCGCCAGTTGGTCGTCGGTGAAGGCGTCCCAGGTGCGCTCGATGTCGAGCGGGCCTTCGGTGCCGCTGCCCTTGGCGTTGCGGAGATCGAGCGCGATCACCCGGTAGCTGTCGCTGAGCGCGTCGAGCGGATTGAAGGCGTGGGTGGCGAGCCCGGCGATGGTCGAGTTCAGTCCTCCCCCCGGCAGCACCAGCAGCGGCACGCCCTGGCCGGCTTCTTCGTAGTGAATTGTGACGTCACCGTTCTTGAATGTCGGCATCGGAAGACCTCGTTAGAGCGGACTTTATTGCGGGCTCAACTCGTGAGGGTGCATCGGCTGGCGCGAGGTCGGCACGAATATGTCGGCGTTCAGTGCCTCGATCGCCTGGCAGATCTTGGCGCGTTGGGCCAAGAGGTGGTTGAACTGGACGTCGCAACCGGAAATCGGCACGGGGTAGGCGGCGATCTCGGCCCTGAGGCGTTTCTGCGCCAGCAAGAGTTCGCGCTGGGCGGCGTCGAGGTGCTTTTGAAACTCGTACATTGCGCGTCTCCGGTCTCGAATGGCTGAGCTGCTCCGTGCCGGCACGAACCGTTCAAGCGGCGCCCTCAAGAAATACCACCAGCGAATGCCAGCGGCAACGCCTCAACGGTTCGTCGAAAACACTTCGGCCTGTATCGAAGCATGTAAGCCTTCGAGACGCTATACTTTGTTCCGTGCAGGAAAGGATCGGCCGGTATGAAACATGCAGCCCTTACGCTCGGCGAACTGAACGAAGGTTACGTGGTGGCGATCGAGATCGTTGCCAAGGATGGCGAGGCGGATGCCGTCGCCCGCGCCCTCGAAAGTCTGATCGCGCCGAGCATGGCAGAGCCGGACATGAAGCTGTTCCTGCCTTATCGCTCGCCCAGCGATGCCAAGGCGTTCTTCATTTTCGAGCTGTACCGGAGCGCCGACGGCCGCGCCCGGCACGAGGCGACAGAACACTTCAAGGTGTTCGTCGCGGAAACGCTGCCCCGCATCGCCAGCCGCCGGCTCGTGCCCTACGTTCCCTATGCCGCCGGCTGACGCGAAGGCGCGGCGCTCAGCTTCGCGTCAGCGGCTTATACTTGATGCGGTGCGGCTCCAGGGCGTCGTCGCCGAGGCGGCGCTTCTTGTCTTCCTCGTAGGCCTCGAAGTTGCCCTCGAACCATTCCACGTGGCTGTCGCCCTCGAAGGCGAGGATGTGGGTGGCGAGGCGGTCGAGGAACCAGCGGTCGTGGCTGATCACCACGGCGCAGCCGGCGAAGTCGTCGAGCGCCGCTTCCAACGCGCGCAGTGTGTCGACGTCCAGATCGTTGGTCGGTTCGTCGAGCAGCAGCACGTTGGTGCCGGCCTTCAGCATTTTGGCGAGGTGCACGCGATTGCGCTCGCCGCCGGAAAGCTGGCCGACCTTCTTCTGCTGGTCGGCGCCCTTGAAGTTGAACTGCGCCACGTAGGCGCGCGAGTTCATGGCGCGCTTGCCGAGTTCGATCTCGTCCAGGCCGCCGGAGACTTCCTCCCACACCGTCTTGTTGTCGTCGAGCGTGTCGCGCGACTGGTCGATGTAGCCCAGATGCACGGTCTCGCCGACGCGGACCGAGCCGTCGTCCGGCTTGTCCTGGCCGGTCAGCATCTTAAAGAGCGTCGTCTTGCCCGCACCGTTCGGGCCGATCACGCCGACGATGCCGCCCGGCGGCAGCTTGAACGAAAGATGATCGATCAGGAGGCGGTCGCCGAAGCCCTTGGTCAGGTTCTCGGCCTCGATCACCAGTTGGCCCAGGCGCGGTGCCGGCGGGATGACGATCTGGGCGGTATCGGGCGCCTTGTCGGCGGACTTGGCCACCAGATCCTCGTACGCCGTGATACGCGCCTTGGATTTCGCCTGACGGGCGCGGGGGCTCTGCCTGATCCACTCGATTTCGTGCTTGAGGGTGCGCTGGCGGGCACTTTCCTCACGCTCCTCCTGGGCCAGACGCTTCTGCTTCTGTTCCAGCCAGGCCGAGTAGTTGCCCTCGTAGGGGATGCCCCGGCCGCGGTCGAGTTCCAGGATCCAGCCGGTCACGTTGTCGAGGAAATAGCGGTCGTGGGTGACCATCAGGACGGTGCCGTCGTAGTCGCGCAAGTGGCGTTCCAGCCAGGCGACCGACTCGGCGTCCAAATGGTTGGTCGGTTCGTCGAGCAGCAGCACTTCCGGCTTCTGCAGCAGAAGGCGGCAGAGCGCGACGCGGCGGCGCTCGCCGCCCGAAAGCTTGGAGACGTCGGCGTCGGCCGGCGGGCAGCGCAGCGCATCCATGGCGATCTCGATGGTGCGCTCCAGCTCCCAGCCGTCGACGGCGTCGATCTTCTCCTGCAGTTCGCCCTGTTCGGCCAGGAGCGCGTTCATCTCGTCGTCCTCGAGCGGCTCGGCGAACTTGTTGGAAATCTCGTTGAAGCGGTCGAGCAGGTCCTTCACGCCGCCCAGGCCCTCGGTGACGTTCTCGCCGACGGTCTTTTTCGGATCGAGCCTCGGTTCCTGCTCCAGGTAGCCGACGCGCACGCCGTCGGCCGCCCAGCATTCGCCGCTCGACGGCTCTTCCTTGCCGGCCATCATCTTCATCAGGGTCGACTTACCGGCGCCGTTGACGCCCAGGACGCCGATCTTGGCGTCGGGCAGGAACGACAGCGTGACGCCCTTCAGCACCTCCTTGCCGCCGGGGAAGGTCTTGGACAGATTCTTCATGACGTAGGAGTACTGGTAGCTCGCCATAACGGGTTCCTTCGGCTTGGGGCAAAGGTGGGACGGAGCCGCCGCCGGAACGGCGGTCGGGCCGGACGTCTTGTAGCGAAAACCCGGGGCGCTTGCAATCGGCGGCACGCTGGCGGCCGGCCCGCCCGCATGGTTCAATCCGCCGCATAAATATAAGGAGTCTCGCCCGTCATGCCCGTCGATCCCTGGACACCCGAAAATCTAGCCGTCATCGCCGCCATCTTTATCCTGGGCGGGGCGGTCAAGGGCGTGGTCGGGTTGGGGCTGCCGACGGTGACGCTGACCCTCTTGACCATCGTTTTCGGTCTCAAGGGTGCCATGGTGATGATGATCGTGCCGTCGGTGGCGACCAACGTCGTCCAGGCGCTCGCCGGCGGCGGGCTCGCGCGGTTGCTCCAGCGGCTGTGGCCCATGCTGGCTTTGGTCGCGATCGGCATCTGGGCCGGCACGCAATTCCTGGCGGTCGCCGATGTGCAACTGCTGGCCGGGTTGCTGGGCATCGTGACGCTGCTCTACGGCATCGTCGGGCTGGTCGCGCCGGTAATGCCGGACTTGAGCCGTCACGAGCGCTGGCTCGGCCCCGCCGCCGGGTTGGTCAACGGTGTGATCACCGGTCTCACCGGCTCCTCGGTGATGCCGGGCGTGCCCTATTTCCAGTCGCTCGGCATGTCGCGCGACGAAATGATCCAGGCCATGGGTATTCTATTCTCGGTTTCCGCCCTGGTGCTCGCCGTTGCCATGGCCGGGGTCAAGCTGTTGCCGGCGGAACTTGGCCTCGCGTCGCTGGCCGGCCTGGCGCCGGCATTCGCCGGCATGTGGCTCGGCCTCAAGGTCAGGAAACGTATCTCGCAGCAGACCTTCCGCCGCATCCTGTTCGCCAGCCTCCTGGTCCTCGGCGCCTATATGACGCTCCGCGCGTTCGGTAACGCGTGAGCATTGTTGCGGCGAACGCCGGCTTGGATAGAATGACGCCATGGTCGAACAGACGAAACGTACGGGCTTGGGGGCGGTGCCGTTGCGCTCGCTGGGTGCCATCGTGCTCGACACCGAGACCACCGGTCTCGACACCACCAAGGATCGGATCGTCCAACTCGGCGCCGTTGCTATCGACGGCGTCGATGTGCACGACCACGACCGCTTCGAGGAGTTCGTCAATCCGGGCATGCCGATCCCGGCCGCGTCGGGGGCGATCCACGGCATCACCGACGCCAATGTGGCCGACGCCAGGCCGGCCAAGGAGGCACTGGCGGCGCTCGAGCGCTGGATGGCGGGGCGCGTCATCCTGGGTTTCTCCATCGGTTTCGATCTCGCCGTGATCCGCGCCGAGTACGCGCGTTTCGGCGAGGCGTGGGCACCGCACCGCAGCCTCTGCGTTCGCCACCTGAGCGAGATCGTGGCGCCCAACCTGCCCAACACCTCGCTCGACACCCTGGCCGAGTGGCTCGGCGTCGAGGTCGAGGGCCGCCACAACGCGCTCGGCGACGCGCTGACCACGGCGCGGGTGTTCTCGCGCATGATCCCAATGCTGGCGGAGAAGGGTATCCAGACGCTCGCCCAGGCCGAGCGCGCCTGTCTCGCGTTGACGCCGCGACGCGACGAGGAGGCGCGCGCCGGCTGGCACGAGGTGGTTTCCGGTGCCCGTCTCGCCCATGCCGACGTCCGCGACTATGCTCGCATCGACAGCTATCCGTTCCGCCATCGCGTCGGCGACGTGATGGCGCGCCCGCCTTTGACCGTCACCGCCGGCACGCCGGTCGCCGATGCGCTCAAGACCATGGTCTCGCGCAACGTCAGTTCGGTCTTCCTGGAAGCCACTGCCGGAGAGGCTGGCCACGGTATCTTCACCGAGCGCGACGTGCTGCGCGCGCTCGAACGCGCCGGAACCGACGCGCTCAGTGCGCCCGTCGGCGATTTCGCCAAACGGCCGCTGGTCACCATCGATGCCGACGAATTCCTCTACCGCGCCATCTCGTTGATGTCGGTGCGCGGCTTCCGCCATCTGGGTGTGGTCGACGGATCGGGCGCGCTGGTCGGCGCGCTGTCTGCGCGCGATCTCCTGAAGCAGCGCGCCGGCGATGCGGTCAACCTGGGCGAAGCCATCGATCATGCCGAAACCCAATCACAACTCGGCCGGGTATGGTCGGCGCTGACGCCGACGGTTGCCGGTCTCGCCGCCGAAGGCGTCGATGCGCGCATGATCGCCACCGTGATCTCGCGCGAACTGAGAGCGCTGACCCGGCGCGCCTGCGAACTGGCGGAGCGCGACATGGCCAAGGCCGGCAAGGGCGGGCCGCCGGTGCCCTACGCCATGATGGTGCTCGGTTCGGGCGGGCGCGGCGAGAGCCTGCTCTCGATGGACCAGGACAACGCCATCGTATTCGCCGAGGGCGCGCCCGGCGGTCCCGAGGACCAGTGGTTCGCCGAACTCGGCAGCCGCGTCGCCGACATGCTGGACGGCGCCGGCGTGACCTATTGCAAGGGCGGCGTCATGGCCAAGAATGCGGAATGGCGCATGGACGTGGCGCACTGGCGCGAGATGGTCGGCGGGTGGATCACCCGCTCCAAGCCGGAAGACGTGCTCAACTGCGACATCTTCTTCGACATCTGCGTGGTGCATGGCGACGCCGCCTTGGGCGAAAACCTCCGCATGGAGGGTCTCAGCGCCGCTTCCGGAGTCCGGCCGTTCCTGCAGGCGCTCCGCGCAAACGCCTGCGATGTCGGCTCGGCGATCGGCATGTTCGGACGCTTCAAGCTCGACGACGGGCGGCTCGACGCCAAGCGGCTCGGGCTGATGCCGATCTTCTCGGCCGCGCGCATCGCCGCCATCGAACGGCAGAGCCCCGAACGGGCGACACCGGCAAGGTTGGCGACGGCGCGGACCGAAACCAATTCCAAGGTCATCGACAACCTGGTCGAGGCCCACCGCATCCTGCTGGAAGAGATACTGGCCCAGCAGCTCCGCGATATCGCGCGCGGTCTCAAGCATGGCTCGAAGGTGGCGCCCGCCGAGATGACCGAGCCCCGGCGCGAACGCCTGCGTTGGGCGCTCGAGCAC
>JAYOXJ010000035.1:0-1959 GCA_038152725.1 Rhodospirillaceae bacterium | reverse complement strand
GTCGATGACGACGCGATCGCGCGGAAGATCTCGAGCGAAAACGCGGAAACGTCGACGAGCTTGATCGTCGTGGACGATTGGTGCGGCGAACACTGCGTGATCGGGGTGATGGGTCGTGGCGACGGCGCGGGGGACGGGGCGCGATATTGGCGGCGAGGTTGGCGGAAAGCAAGTCGGCGCGCGCCCGATCGCCGACGAAGTTCTTTTCGAACTGTTTGGCGATTTCGATCCATGCGAATTTGACCGAGTTCTGGACGAACTCCACATCGTATTTCTTGAGTTCGTCGGAAATCGGCGCCCATTTCATGATCGATTGCGGCGACTGGGTGAAGACGTCGCGCATTCCGAACCGTCCCTCCCAGTTGGTGAAGGCGACGCGCTGGCGGAACTTCCGCACAGCGTCCTCGGGGTCGAACTCGGCGGTGGCGGCGTCCTTGTTTTCGTTCATGCCATGGACATACATGCGCTCCGCCAGTGCGCGCCGCGTGGCATGGTCGAAGCGCGGGTCGTCGAGCGCGCGGGCAGTGACGAAGATGCAGATATCCGAAAGGCATGCGGCGAAGTGATGCATCTTGGCGATGTTGACCGAATGGATGATCAGCGGGTCGCGGAACATCTCGGGGAATTTCGTGCCCATGCGCGCCTTGATGTAGCCGTACATCGTCTTTTGCGCGATGAAAGCGGCGCGGGTCGCGGAAAACCGCTCCAGTTCCGCCAGCGAATCGATAATGTTGATTTGGCGTCTCGGCCGAATACTTTTGAATGCATCGACGACGAGGCGAAGTTGGTCCGCTATATTGCCCATTTTCTGGCGAAATCTTTCGAAAGTTCTGCAAAACAATAAGTTACGACGATCCACCCAGGTCCGAATGAGACCGAATCGGGGCGACAATCATGTCGATGACTGTTGCGCCGATAAGTTTATTGTACTAGAAAACTGACAAAGCACGAATAAAACCAAGTGTACGCATAAGTCTTAAATAAGCAGGGTTTAAACAAGGGGGTTACCCACCATGGCTGATTCCGCCGACACGACAAGACAACGTCATTGGATCAGGTCACGTAATCTTACGTACCTCGTCCTGATCATCTGGTTCGTCTTCGCATTCATCGTTCCTTGGCATGCCAAGGCGCTCAATGCGTTTTCGTTCCTCGGGTTCCCGCTCGGCTACTACTTCCCGGTGCAGGGTTCGCTCATCATTTTCGTGTTGCTGATCTTCTTCCAGAACTGGCAGCAGGACAAAATCGATGACGAAGCCGGCATGGGCGGCTCGAATTAACCGGAGGCGATACCAATGATCCAAGGAAAATTTACAGACAACCTTGGCCGAGTGTACGGCTTGTACACGGGCGGCTTCGTTGCCTTCATCATCTTGATGGCGATTTTCGAAAAGATGGGCGCCACCGCCGACACCATCGGCATTCTGTTCGTCGCCTTCACCATCGTCATCTATGCCGCCATCGGGTGGCTTTCCCGTACCATGCAGGTCGACGCCTATTACGTGGCAGGCCGCGAGGTGCCAGCGCTCTACAACGGCATGGCGACGGCGGCGGACTGGATGTCCGGCGCTTCGTTCGTGGCGCTCGCGGGTGGCATCTACTTCGGCGGCTACGGCTATCTCGGCTTCATCGTGGGCTGGACTGGCGGTTACGTGCTGGTCAACTCGCTGATGGCGCCGTACCTGCGCAAGTTCGGCTGCTACACGGTGCCGGATTTCATCGGCACCCGCTACGGCGGCAACCTCGCCCGTTTCTGCGCGGTTATCGTCCTGGTGGTTGCATCCTTCACCTACGTGACGGCTCAGATCAACGCAACCGGCACCATCGCCGCCCGTGCGCTGCACATTCCGTTCGGCGTCGGCGTCTGGATCGGTCTGTTGGGCATTCTGCTCTGCTCCATGCTGGGCGGCATGCGCGCCGTCACCTGGACGCAGGTGGCGCAGTACATCGTGCTGATCA
>JAYOXJ010000034.1:7075-17584 GCA_038152725.1 Rhodospirillaceae bacterium | reverse complement strand
GAGCGCTACAATGGCATTGTAGAGGTCGTCGGTTCGATTCCGTCCGGCTCCACCATTTCAAACCCCTCGGGAAACCGGGGGGTTTTGTTTTGGATGCGTTTGCTTTTCCCGGTGACATCCCCGAACCTTCCGCCGTACCGTCGACCGTCAGTCAGCACCCTTGATGGCTCCGGAGAAGACCTGAGGATGCCCTTCCAACTCCGTCCGTATCAAACCGCGACCGGTGTCCTGCTCGTGCTCAAGCTCGCGCTGCTGGCGTCGCTGCTCGCCGGCAACCCGCACCTGTTCCTCTACGGCGACGGCAACGGCTACGTCCAGCGCGCGGCCCTGCTGTTGCAGTCCGGCATTTTCGGCATGGCCGACGGCGCCGGCGCCGTGCACCCCGACAGCTACCGGCTGCCGGCATATCCGGTCTTCCTCGCCGCCACCTCGTTCGCCTCCGGGACCGCCCAGCTCGCGGTCTGGAGCGGCATCCAACTGGTCATCTATCATCTGTGGCTGCTGGTCATCGGTGCCTGGATCGCGCGGCGCCACGGCGAACGCAGCGCGCTCTATTTCGTCATTGCCCTGTCGCTGACCCTGCCTTGGGTCCATTACGTCACCACCGTCCACAGCGACTTCCAGTTCGCCATGTTGCTGTTCACCGGCGTCGTCCTGATGATCTCGGCGCACGAGCCCGAGACGCCACGCCTGTCGCGCGCCGCCTTCGCTGCGATTTGCCTCGGCGTCGCGGCGCTGACGCGACCCGATCTCGTCTTCCTGCCGATCTGGCTGGCCGCGCTGATCGGCGCCACATCGCTGTGGAACAGATTGACCGGGTACCGGGTCGATGTGATGCCGGTGACGCTCTCTACGCTCGGGACCTTCGGCTTCATGGCGCTTTGGGCGCTCAGAAATCTGGTTTCCACGGGAGAGTTCGTCTTCACCTCCGTGACCGATACCGTAAACCGGTATTTCGCCGGCAACATCGGTGCCACGCCGCCGACCGGGGGAAGCCTGCTCGAGTCAGTCGAGTTGATGCTCCGCAACGGTGCCCGCATCGTCGTCGACTTCGTTCCGGCTCTGGCTCAGATATTCTTCAATCCGAGCCGGTGGTACCTGCACCGCTACTTCGAAAGCTGGGGTATTCGCCTCTCCAGCACGGATGTACCGTTGTCGAAAATTGGATTCTTCGCGCTTCCGCTGTCGGAACAGGTCTACATGGTCGTCGGCGCGGCTCTACCGCTGGCGCTGGTCTGCGTATTCTTGTGGGTGCTCTTTCGAATTTGGCGAAAGCGCATCGCCGTCGCGTCGTGGAGCATGATCCTGATGCTCTGGATCATGGCCTATCTGGTCCTGCAGAAGGGCGTATGGGGGGCGCTTACGATCGGCAGCGGGCCGCGTTACGCCATGTCGATCTGGCCGTTCGTGATCTATATCGGCGCGCTTGCCTTCACCCGCCCTGCGCCGTTCACGACGCCGGATCAAACGGTCGATTTTGCGTCTTCGCCAGGAGGTCGCGGAGCGTAGGCCGTTTGCGCGCTTTCAGGAAAATCTGATAGGCGAACATCCCCGGCCATAGCCGGAGCGCAAACGTGTTAAGCGCCAAAAGCGCGTTGGCGGCCGGGCCACGACCGAGCGCGAGGGGAAACGGCGCTGGCAGTCCGGCCACACTGCTGACCTCGAAACCGGACTGCTCGAATAGGTGACGGATCGTCTTGAAGGTGTAGAGCCGGGTGTGGGTAAGATCGAGAATGCCGCGCTTGCCGTAATTGAACATTCCGACAAGCAACCCGAACCGGACAATGCAGAAGCCGACGTTGCCGGTGCTGACCAGAAACTCGGTCTCCGTCGAAAGATCGGGGTCGTCCCGCAAACCGTCGAGAAAACGTTCCGGCGACGCCATATGCTCGATCACGTCGAGCAGCAAGATCTTGTCCTTGCCGGCAAGCAGCCCTTTGGGTAACGGCTTGTTCAGATCGTGGCGCACGAATGTCTCGATTGCCGGCTTGTTGCCCTTGGCGGGCGCCAGCTTGTCGACGGCAGTAACCCGGCAGCCTCTTTCGCCGAGCGCCCGGGCCAGATCACCTTCGCCACAGCCGAGTTCGACCACATTGTCCCCGTTGCGCACGTTCGCCAGCGCCAGCGTATGCGGGCTCTCGAAATCGAGCTTGGCCTCGTAGAGCACCTCCGTGGCCGCCGGCCGGCAATCGTAGATGCGGTCGTAGACCAGTCCGAAATCGTTGAGCCGAGCGCGGAGCGTGGTGACAAACACGTCCCATGCGTACCTCAGGCCGTTCACGCGACATATCTCGTCACCATAATAAGTCGGGATCGGCAACTCGAGGATGCGAAGGCCGGCGCGCTGAAGCTGGATGATGATTTGCGTGTCGAAGTGAAAATCGTTGGTGTTTAAATGAAATGGAATCTTCGCAAGCGCCGCCGTCGAATACAGCCGATAGCCGGAATGGAACTCAGTCAATGACAGGCCGAGCACCCGGTTTTGCGTGAACGACAGGATCTTGTTGCCGACGAACTTGTAAAGCGGCATGCCGCCACGGCGCGCCGCGCCATCGACGATCATGCGCGATCCCATGACGGCTTCGGCCTCACCCTCCGCCAGCGGCACCAGCAGGTCAGGCAGGCATTCCGGCGCATACTGGCCATCGCCGTGGACGAGGGCGACGAAGTCGAAACCTTTTTCCATGGCGTAGAAGAAACCGATCTTCTGATTGCCGCCATAGCCTTGGTTGACCGGGTTACGCAGCACCGTGATGGGGAACGGCCAATCGCGTTCGGTAGCGTCGCGGTAGCCGACCTCAAAGGTGCGGTCGCCGGATGCATCGTCGATCGCGAGCACTTCGATCTCGTATGAATCGGCAAGGTCGGCGGGTATACGCGCGAAGACGTCGGAGAGTGTCTTCTCCGCATTGTAAGCAACGATAAATACCAGCACGCGCTTCTTCATGTATCCGCTTCTAAACGCAAATCCGGCGGCGTGAAAGGCTCCGCTTGGCCTCACACGACTTTCACACCTTTGTGAAACCATGCGACGGCAACGTTACCCCACCCCCGGGAATCGGTGGTTACCCTGCCTCGCAATACGGCCGGACGAACCGCGCCGTCAAACAACACCGAAGGAGAACGCAAGCATGTCCATCCAGAAGAAAACCGTTGGCGCGACGCTGGCCACTGCCGCCGCCGCCCTGTTCATCACCGGCGCCTCCATGACCGCCGCCCCGACCGCCGCGAAGGCCGATGGCGTCAAGTGCATGGGCATCAATTCGTGCAAGGGCCATGGCTCCTGCAAGACCGCCAAGAACGACTGCAAGGGCCACAATGCCTGCAAGGGTCAGGGTTGGGTCTCTGTCGGCTCGGCCGCCGATTGCACGGCGAAGGGTGGCACGGTCGCGAAGTAATCGCCTCCGCCATCTGCACGTGTTAGGTTTTCGAGGGGCCGAGCGCATTCGGTCCCTCGATTGCTTTTCAGGAAACCAGAGACCGGTAGATGACGCGACCCGCGGCGAAACTGGAAGGATTCGGACTGGGGCTTCGGCCGCAACATTTCCCGGACATCCTGAACACTCCCTCCCATGAGGCGATCGGCGTCGATTGGTTCGAGATCATCTCCGAGAATTTCGCCGGTGTCGGCGGCATGCCGCTCCGCAACCTGTTGAAGGTGCGCGAACGATTCCCCGTCGCCATGCACGGCGTATCGCTTTCCATCGGCGGCACCGACCCGCTCGACCAGACCTACTTAGCCGATCTCATGGCGCTCGCCGATTTGATCGAACCGGCGGTGATCTCGGACCATCTCTGCTGGACCGGCGCGCACAGCATCAACCTGCATGACCTGCTGCCGCTGCCACTGACCGCCGAAACGCTCGACCACGTCGCAGAGCGCATCGGCCAGGTGCAGGACACGCTCGGCCGCGAGATCGCGATCGAGAACGCCTCCACCTACGTCACTTTCACCGCCGACGCTATGCGCGAGTGGGACTTCCTGGCCGAGCTCTGTCGGCGCGCCGGTTGCGGCCTCCTGCTCGACGTCAACAACGTCTTCGTCTCGGCCTTCAATCACGGCTTCGATGCCGCCGATTATCTTGCCGGCATTCCGGCGCAGTACGTCCGCCAGATCCATCTGGCCGGCCACGAGAACAATGGCGATCACATTGTCGACACCCACGACGCGCCGGTAATCGACGCGGTCTGGCAGCTCTATGCGGACGCCGTCCGCCGCCTGGGGCCGGTCCCGACGATGATCGAGCGCGACGCCAACATCCCGCCCTTCGCCGACCTGACTGCGGAACTCGCGGAGGCCCGCCGGGTCGCGCGGCAAGCCGGATGGGACGCGGCGGCATGACGGCTTCGCTTCCCGAAACGCTCGACCTTTTCCAGGCACGCCTGCTCGATGGCGACGCCGGCATATACCCGCACCTCACCGGTGGCGGCCCGTTCCTCAAGGTCTTCGATCATGCCTACCGGGCGCGGCTCACCGAAGTCCTGGGCGAGGATTTTCCCGCCGTCCACACACTGCTCGGCGACGATGGTTTCGCCGATGCGCTCGGCGCCTACATCGCCAATCATCCCTCGCGGGCGCGTTCGATCCGTTGGCTCGGCGAGCGGTTCGCGGAATTCCTGCGCGGCACCGATCCTTGGCAAAGCCGGCCCATGATCGCCGACATGGCTGCCTTCGAATGGGGGCTCGGGCTTGCCTTCGACGCACCGGACGCCGATGCGCTAGCGCTCGACGCCCTCGCCGGCGTGCCGCCCGAGGCATGGCCGATCCTGAGCTTCGCATTCCACCCGGCACTCAACACCTTCCAACTGACGCACGACGTCGCACCGTTCCATCAGGCCGTCGCTGCCGAGCGCGACCCGGACGCCGCGCCGGCACCGCTGGAGGCACCCGGCACCTGGGCCGCTTGGCGCGATCTCGACGCGCTCATCGTCCGCTACCGCGCACTCGACGCGGACGAAGCCGCCGGACTGGAGGTCCTGTTAGCGGACGGCGATTTCGCCCAGCTCTGCGAAGCCGTCGCCGCCCGCGGCGAAGCCGATCAGGCCGCGCTCCGCGCCGCGACGCTGCTTCGGCATTGGGCCGAGGCCGGCTGGATCGTCGACCTCTCCGCCGAGGGGATGAGTTGGTCGTGACCGCAACCACCCCAATCCGGATCGTCAGCATCGAGACTCGCGTCTATCGCGTGCCGCTCGAGCGTTACGTCGTCACCTCATTCGGCACCATGCGCGACCGGCCCGCCGTCTACGTGCGGATCGAAGACGCCGAGGGCAATTTCGGCTGGGGCGAGGTTTGGTGCAACTGGCCCGCCTGCGGTGCCGAGCATCGCGCCCGGCTGGTGACGGAGGACGTCGCCGAATTCGTCTTCGGTGAGAGCTTCGACGAACCCGCCGCCCTTGCCCGCCACCTCACCGAGCGCACCGCCATCAAGGTGCTGCAGACCGACGAGCGCGGCCCCTTCCAGCAGGCCATCGCCGGTTTGGACACAGCGATCTTCGATCTTGCCGCGCGCCGCGCCGGCGTTCCGCTGCACATCTTTCTGGCGCCCGGTTCGTCCGGCCGCATCAAGGCCTACGCCAGCGGCATCCATATCTCGGAAGCGCCGCGCATGATCGCCGAATGCCGTGCTGCCGGCTACCGGGCGTTCAAGGTCAAGGTCGGTTTCGATCCGGTCGGGGACGCGGCAAAGGTCAACGATCTGATCGCCGGCCTTAGTCCCGACGAGCGTTTGATGGTCGATGCCAATCAGTCGTGGTCCATTGACCAGGCGAAGGCATTTCTAGCCGCCCTCGGCCATGCGCCTCTCGGCTGGTTCGAAGAGCCCATGCGCGTCGACACGCCCGATGCGCTCTGGCACGGGCTTGCCGGCGCGACCCGCGTTCCGCTGGCCGGCGGGGAGAACTTCACTTCGCTCGCCGCCTTCGCGCACGCCATCAAGGCCGGCACGCACGGCATCATCCAGCCCGACGTGGCGAAATGGGGCGGCGTCTCGGGATGTTTCGAGGCCGGCCGCATGGCGAACGCGGGCGGGCGCATCTACTGCCCGCATTTCCTCGGTGGCGGCATCGGCCTCGCCGCCTCGGCGCATCTTCTGGCCGCCGTCGGCGGCGATGGCCTTTTGGAAATCGACGCCAACGACAATCCGTTGCGCGGCGCCATCGTCGGTCAAAACTGGAATGTGGAGGACGGGGAGATCGAGGTCTCCGGTGCGCCGGGCATCGGCTGCGAGCCGGATTTCGAGGCGCTCGACCGGTTCGAGACCGGCCGCTTCTCAGCCGCGAAGTAAGATCGTTTTCGAGAGTGTCAGTGCTTGGAGACCGATGCCATGCGCCGGCCGCGCCCGCTCGGCGTCGTCGACACGACGCGTGATTTCGGCAGCTTGCCGGCGATGCCGAACATTGCTTCGCGCCTCGTCATCTCGTCCCAGATTTCCTGCGGCTTGATGCCCATGTCGGCGAGCGCCACCACCCAGTTATCAAGCATGTCGACGGACTCGTTGATGACGGCGTCGCGATTGCCAGCGACGCATTCGAGCGAGACCTCTGTGGCCTCTTCGACCAGTTTCTTGGCGATCTTGATGCGGCCTTCGTCGAACAGCTTCGCCGTCCGCGCCACATCCGGCGATGCCTTGCGCGTCGTGCTCCGCGCCTTGATCACGGTCTTGTAAAGTTTCCTGATCGAATCCGCCATCGCGTCGCCTGCTCCCAGGTTATCCACAGCACCTATAGGGTTCCGCTGGCCGTCGGAGTCGCCCTATATAGTGTGGTTATTTCACTTATATACAAAATATTGGTTAACGAAGGCAAATGACAATATCGCCTATTGGCGATATCAGGATTGCGGCTGATCGAGGTCGCGAAAGATTCCGGGGTCAGCGACGGCGACGTCTGTCACAGCATCGGCGTGCGTTTGAATCACCAACTTCGCACCGCGGTCGCCATCAAGGGCGACGAGTTCGGCGAAGAATCGCCGGCCGAACAGCACCGGATTGCCGGGCCGACCGTCCATCACCGGCCGGCGGATCGCATCGGCGGCAACATCGGCGGAGAGCGCCGCGAGCGTCGCGACCGTGACCCATGGCATGTCGCCGAGCACGATCAGCACGCCGGCAGCGTCGTCCGCGAGCGCACCGACGCCGTGGCGGATCGAGGACGCCATGCCCTCTTCGAAGTCGGGGGTATGGACAAACACGACATCGAGGTCTGAGAGTGCGGCCTCGACGCGCGCCGCCTCGAACCCGGTCACGACATGCACCGGCGCGAATCCCGCCGCCAACACGCGTTCCGCGACGGCGGCGACCATCGGCAGGCCGTTGACGTCGATCAAAAGCTTATTCACCGGCCCGGCACGGCGCGACAAGCCGGCGGCCAGCACCAGCGCCGGTACCGGCGCGGCGGCGGAGTCTCGGGGAAGGGTATCGTCGCTACTCATCGCAAATCAGCAAAGCATGACCGCGGCGGCGCGGAAAGGACTTGGTAGACCGCCCCGAATTTGATTTGCTGATCGCGACCAATCCTTCCGTTCCATGCGAGGGCCACGCCATGTCGCTTCCGGGCGAAACCGATCCGACTCCCAGTGCCGAAACCGTCGCCAAGGCACTTTCCTGGCGTGACGGCGGCCAGGGTGTCGCACTGGCGACCGTGATCCGTACTTGGGGCTCGTCGCCCTGCCCGGCCGGCAGCCACCTTGCCGTGCGCGCCGACTCATCGTTCGAGGGCTCCGTATCCGGCGGCTGCATCGAGGGCGAAGTCGTCACCGCCAGCCTTAAGGCCATCCGCGACGGCGGCCTGGCGAATTTGGAATTCGGCGTCGCCGACGAGGACGCCTGGGCCGTCGGTCTCGCCTGCGGCGGACGGGTGGCGGTTTTCGTCGCCGCCGTGGACGAAGCCCGCGCGGGCGTGCTGGCTGAGCTTGAAGATGCCCGCGCCAAACACATCCCCGCGGCATTGCTGATCGATACCGCGACGGGTGCGCACGCGCTCTGGCAGAACGGCAAAGTCGTCGCCGGCGATATCGAACTCTCGGCCGCGCAGACCGAAGACCTAACCGAGCGCTTCGTTTCCGATCAGAGCGGCGTCTTGGAAGATGAGGCGGCGCGGCCGGTGTTCGCGCGCGTCTACAATCCGCAGCTTCGGCTCCTGATCGTCGGCGCCGTGCATATCGCGCAGCGCCTTGCCGAGATCGGTGCCAGCGTCGGCTACGACGTTACCGTCGTCGACCCGCGCGACACCTGGGGCACCTCGGCACGCTTCCCTGGCATCCGGCTCGACCGGCGCTGGCCGTCGACGGCACTCGACGACCTCAAGCCCGATGCGCGGACCGCCGTCGTCACCCTCAGCCACGATCCCAAGCTCGACGATCCGGCCTTGCTGGCGGCGTTGGCCAGCGATGCGTTCTACATCGGCTCGCTCGGCAGCCGCCGCACCCACGCCAAGCGGCTGGAACGGCTCCGCGCCGCCGGCGTGACGGAAGAATCGTTGAAGCGCATCCACGCGCCGGTCGGTCTCGACATCGGCGCCGAGACCCCGGCGGAAATCGCACTCGCCGCGTTGGCGGAGATCACTACCGCGCTCAGACGTCCGGAAAAAGCAGCGTAATCAGAGGCGGCTCAGCGGCCGATCAACCCGATCACGATCAATGCCGCGACCACCGCCGCCGTGGCCCAAGCCCAGGGCGAAACACTGCGCGCCGCCATCGGCACCTCGGGTGCCGGTGCTGCCGGCGCGGGTTCCGCCGCCACGACCGCAGGTGGCGCCGTTTCTAACGGCGCAGCTACCGGTGCCGCCGAAACCAGGGCAGAAAAGCTCTCGAAAAATTCGCCGGCCAGTTTCTTCGACGTGCCTTCGATCAAGCGGTTGCCGATCTGCGCCAGCTTACCGCCGACATCGGCATCGACCGCGTAACGCAGCAACGTGGCGCCGCCATCATCGACCAGCGTTATCCGGGCGGAGCCCTTGGCGAATCCGGCGGCGCCACCGGTGCCTTCGCCGCTGATGGTGTAGCCTTCCGGCGGATTGATGTCCGACAACACCACCTTGCCGCTGAACTTTGCCTTCACTGGACCGACCTTGGCCTGCACGGTGGCGGTCATCTCGGTATCGGAGACTTTTTCCAGCTCCTGGCAGCCCGGAATCGCCTGCTTGAGGATTTCCGGATCGTTGAGCGCCGCGAATACCTGGGCGCGTGGGGCTTCGATCCTGATTTCGTCTTCCATCTTCATGTCGATTGGTCTCCTTGGACCCAGAACAGATAAGGAGGGCGCCGGAACGTGACAAGTATTTCCGCCCTGCGGACTGCCCAGCAAAAAATCCGCGCGCCCCACTTTCCTAGTCGGGCGTGTCTGCGTTAAGCTAAACGGACGGGGGCACTGAGTGATGCGGTGCGCCCTTTGTTTTGCCGACAGTTTTGCCGCTGAATTGCACCGGCCAGTCCGCGAGGGAGGAAAGCCGAACATGCCGACAGTTTCCATGACCGTGAACGGCAAAGCCGTCAGCGGCGACGTCGAGGGCCGTACGCTGCTGGTCGAATTCCTGCGCGAGCAGCTTCGCCTGACCGGCACGCATGTCGGCTGCGATACCAGCCAGTGCGGCGCCTGCACCGTCCACGTCGACGGCGTCTCGGTGAAATCCTGCGCCATGCTGGCGCTGCAGGCGGAAGGTGCCGACGTACTCACCATCGAGGGAGTCGCCAAGGGCGACGACCTGCACCCGATGCAGGAGGCGTTTCGCGACAATCACGGACTGCAGTGCGGGTTCTGCACGCCGGGCATGATGATGGCCGCCAAGGCCCTCCTCGAGGAGAACCCGGATCCGTCGGAGGACGAGATCCGCTGGGCCCTCTCGGGCAACCTCTGCCGCTGCACCGGCTACCAGAACATCGTCAAGGCGGTGCTCGACGGCGCCAAGGCCATGCGGAGCTGACGCCATGTACGATTTCACATACCACCGCCCCGCCACCACCGGCGACGCGCTCGAGACCCGCAAGTCCGCTGACGACGGCCAGTTCATGGCCGGCGGCCAGACCCTGATCCCGGTGCTGCGCCAGCGCCTCGCCATGCCGTCCGATGTCGTCGACTTGGGCGCCATCGCCGAGTTGAAGGGCGTCTCCGCCGCCGGAGGCATCGTCTCCGTCAAGGCGATGACCACGCATGCCGCCGTCGCCGGCTCGGACGCCGTCAAAAAGGCGATCCCGGCACTTGCCGAGCTCGCCGGCCAGATTGGCGATCCGCACGTGCGCAACCGCGGCACGCTGGGCGGCTCCATCGCCAACAACGACCCGGCCGCCGATTATCCCGCCGCCGTGCTCGGCCTCGGCGCCACGGTGAAGACCGACCGGCGCGAGATCGCCGGCGACGACTTCTTTCTCGATATCTTCACCACCGCACTCGACGATGGCGAGCTGATCACCGCCGTCGATTTTCCGGTACCCGACGCGGCGGCTTACGAGAAGTTCTCGCATCCGGCATCGCGCTTCGCGTTGGTCGGCGTCATGGTGAGCCGGTCCAATTCAGG
>JAYOXJ010000034.1:0-7065 GCA_038152725.1 Rhodospirillaceae bacterium | reverse complement strand
CGGCGCCGGGCCCTGCGTCTTCCGAGTTCCGGAAATGGAAGCGGCACTGACCGCGAACTTCACCGCCACGGCGCTAGACGGTATCTCGGTTGCCGCCGACGGCCTCAATTCCGACATCCATGCGTCCGCCGAATACCGAGCGCATCTGATATCCGTGCTGGCGCGCCGCGCCGTCGCCCGGATCGCCTGAGGGAGGACGCACCATGCAAAAGGTGGAAATCGGCCAGCCCGTCCGCCGTCGCGAGGACCAGCGTTTCCTCACCGGCAAGGGCAACTATATCGACGACATCAACCTGGACGGCCAAGCCTATGCCGGCATCCTGCGTTCGCCACACGCGCACGCCCGCATCCGGAAGATCGACGCTTCTGCAGCGCTCGCCATGCCCGGCGTTCTGCTGGTCGTCACCGGTGAGGATTGGACGCGCGCCGGATATGGCCCGGTGCCGACGCGGACCGGCGTGCGCAAGAAGATCGACGGCAGCGACCTGAACGAACCGCCGCGTCATTGCATCGCCATCGACCGTGTCCGCTTCGTCGGCCAGGAAGTCGCCCTGGTAGTCGCCGAGACGCCGGCGCTGGTCAAGGATGCAATCGAGGCCGTCGAAGTCGATTACGAGCCGCTGCAAGCCGTGGTCGACGCCAAGGCTGCCAATGCCGATGGCGCGCCACAACTTCACGACGACATCCCCGGGAACTTCTGCATCGACTTCCAGCTCGGCAACAAGGAAGGCGTCGAGGCGGCATTGGCCGAGGCCGACCACGTCGTCACCCTCGCCGTCATCAACAACCGCGTCACCGCGGTGCCGATGGAGCCGCGCGGCGCCGTCGCCGCCTATGACGCGGCGAGCGACAGTTTCACGTTGCACAACGCGTCGCAGAACATCCACGCCAACCGCGCGCTTTTTGCCGAGAACGTGCTCAAGATCGAGGCCGCCAAGCTGCATCACGTCGCCCCCGACGTCGGCGGCGGCTTCGGCGCCAAGAACGGCGTCTACGGCGAGCCGGCGCTGCTTCTGCATGCGGCGCGCGAACTCAAGCGCCCGGTCAAATGGATCAACGACCGCGCCGAGAGCTTTCTTTCTGATACCCACGGGCGCGGCCAATCGAGCATGGTGACCATCGCGCTCGACGCCGACGGCACCTTCCGTGCCCTGAAGACCGAGACCATCGGCGGCATCGGCGCGTTCTGCGCCACCGTCGGGCCGTTCACGCCGACCGGCGGGTCTGCCCGCACCCAGGGCGGCCCCTACCGCTTCCCGGCCATGCACTACACCGGCAAGGCCGTCTTCACCAACACCGCGCTGATGGACCCATACCGCGGCGCCGGGCGGCCCGAAGCCTCGTTCCAGACCGAACGCATCATCGAATACGCGGCCCGTAAGATCGGCATGGATCCGGTCGAACTGCGCCGCAAGAACCTGCTCAGGCCGGATGAATTGCCGCTAAAGACCCCGATGGGGCTCGACGTCGATTGCGGCAATTTCCCGCTGCTGTTCGAAAAGACCTTGGAAATGAGCGACCGAGGCGGCTATGCCGCGCGCGTCGCCGCGAGCGAGGCCAAGGGTATGAAACGCGGCTTCGCCATCGCGCCTTATCTGGAGTGCACCGGCGGCGGCCCGAAAGAACATACCGGCATTGCCTTCAACCGCGACGGCAGCGTCACCCTCTCGACCGGCGCGCACTCGACCGGCATGGGCATCGAGACCTCCATGTCGCAAATCCTGGCGGCGCAGCTCGGGCTCGATATGGCCGATATCCGCTTTACCCAGGCCGACACCGATGCCACGCCCATCGGCGGCGGCCACGGCGGCTCGCGCAACATGGAAGTCGGCGGATCTTCGGTGCTGCTGGCGACCGAGGAAGTCATCGCCAAAGGCAAGCGCATCGCCGCCGAGACCTTCGGCATCGACGCCGATCAGGTGCAGTTCGAGGACGGGCGCTTTTTCCAGGCTGAGACCAACCACACCATGACCGTCCGCGAGGTCATCGAGGCCGCCTTCGATGCCGGCGGCGGCGAGGGTGGCGACGGCGGCAACGGCCTCGACACGGAGACCGTGTTCACCCGCGAAGTGATCTCGATCCCCAACGGCTGTCATGCTGCCGAGGTTGAGGTCGACCCGGAGACCGGCAAGGTGCGTATCGCCGGCTATTGGGTGATGGACGACTTCGGCACCGTCATCAACCCGATGCTCGCCGACGGCCAGGTCATGGGCGGTGTCGTCCAGGGCATCGGCCAGGCGCTGATGGAGAACATCGTCTACGATACCGAGACCGGGCAGTTACTGAGCGGCTCCTTGATCGACTATGCGCTGCCGCGCGCCGACGACGTGCCCCACATGGAGATCGGCTATTACGAGGGCGCGCCGACCAAGAAGAACCCGCTCGGCGTCAAGGGCTCTGGCGAGGCCGGCTGCGTCGGCGCACCGCCGGCGGTGGTCAATGCGGTGCTCGACGCGCTCAAGGACTACGGCGTCGACGATCTCGAGATGCCGCTGACGCCGGAGCGCGTGTGGCGGGCGATCCGCGACGCCAAGAATTAAAGCGTTACGAGCCGGCTGGCGCCTCGCTCCAGCGTGCCACGAACTGGTCGATGGCAGCGCGTGCCGGCGCCGAGCCGAGGCCGTTCATTTCGGCACGCAAGTAGATGATGACCAGCGTCATTGCGGTCAGCTGCAGCTGGTCGTTCCGATTGCGCGCATCCTTGTGCAGCTTCTTGTATTCGTCGTGCGCGCGGCGGAGATCCACGCCGGAGCGTCCAAAAAGCTGGTGGGCACGGTCGCGGTGCTCGACCACGGCGGCGGCGATCTCGCGGACCCGGGCATCGGTGAATGTCTGCTCGGCCTGCTCGATGATGAGCGGCGCATCGCGGTTCAGTTGCTTGGCCTCCCGTGCCGCCGGGTCGCCGAATAGCCCGAATATCATCGTCGCCTCCGCAAATCTCGGCCGATGACCTTGGCCGCGGGTCAGGCATGTTATACGCTCCCGCCCGGAAATCGAAGTCACGATTGCAAAGGGAGAGGCGCCATGGCGATCCAACAGTATCGAACGGAATTCCGGCACTTGGACGCGGAGGCGCTGGCGGCCTGGGAAGGCGTCGCGCCCGCGATCGTCGGCGACTGTATGAACCGGAACCAGGTCATGGCGTCCCGCATCAAGCCGCTGGCGCCCGGCATGCGCCTGATTGGCCAGGCGCGAACGGTCACCTGCATGGTCGGCGACAATGCCGCCATTCACGTCGCCATCGGCCTTTGCGCGCCGGGCGAGGTGCTGGTGGTCGATGCCCGGGCGCATCTCGATACCGCCGTCTGGGGCGGCATCATGACCCGCGCCGCCATGCAGCGCGGTCTGGCCGGGCTGGTGATCGACGGCGCCGTACGCGATGCCGCCGAGATCCGCGAACTGGGCTTTCCCACCTTCTGCGCCAGCGTCGTCCCGGCCGGACCGAGCAAGGGTTTCGGCGGCGTCATCGACGGTGTCATCTCCTGCGCCGGCGCCCCGGTCGCGAGCGGCGACCTGATCATCGGCGACGACGACGGCATCGCCGTGGTTCCGCTGGCCCGCGAAGCCGAACTGCTGGCTGCGTCGCGCGAGAAGATCAAACAGGAAGACGCCACCAACGCGCAGACCGCCAAGGGCATCATGCCGGCCGAGCGCATGGGCCTCGCCAAGCCCGAGATAATCGGCTGAACGGTATCGTCGGGCGGCTCAGGGCAGCTTGTACTCGATCACCCATTCCTCGTCGTTGGCGAGGTCGAGCCAGGCCTGCATGTCGGGCCAGCGCCAGACCGCGTCGGCATAGGCCGCGGCCTCGCCGGAAAGCTCGATGCCATAGGTCCGGAACCGTCCGACGACAGGTGCGAAAAACGCATCGACGATGGTGAACGGACCGAACAGGAACGGCCCATCGGCGACCGCACGGCGGCGGCAATCGGTCCAGATGGCGATGATGCGCGCGATGTCGTCGCGTACCGCCGTCGGTAACTTCCCGACCATGTGGCGCGAGCGGAGGTCCATGGGCAGGTGTTCGCGGAGTGCTGCAAATCCGGAATGCATCTCGGCCGTCAGCGAGCGCGCGAGCGCGCGTTCCTGGGCGCCGGCCGGCCACAGCCCCTTCTGCGGAAAACGCTCGGCCAGGTATTCGGCAATGGCAAGCGAGTCCCAGACGTTGAGCGCGCCGTGGCGCAGCACCGGCACCTTGCCGGCCGGCGAGTGGGCGCGCAGTGCCCGCGCCGTCTCGGGCTGGTCGAGCGGGATGACGACCTCGGTGAAGTCGACACCGGCATGGCGGAGTACCAGGGCCGCGCGTAACGACCAGGACGAGTAATTGCGATTACCGATGATCAGCGTGAATTCAGCCATGGCGCGCCTCCGAAAGCGCGCGAGTTTAACCGAGCCGCGAACCGGGTGAAAGAGCGGCCGTTGATTCCCTCAGGCGTACTGATATAAGCAATGTCATGATCGACACCCTGATCGAAAGCACCACCGGCGCCGTCCCCATTACACCAATTGCCGAGACCGCATTCACCCAATGGATCGCCGATCAGCCGGCGGCGTTGCAAGGCTGGACCGCGACCACCGGCTTTCAGGGCAAGGCCGGCACGATCTCGCTGATCCAAGGCGCCGACGGTACCTTGGCGCGCGTGCTCTTCGGCATCCCAGAGAAGCCGACGCTGTGGGATTGGGCACCGCTGGCGAGCGAATTGCCGGTCGGCACTTATGCCGTCGACAGCGAACTGGCCAAGGCCCAGGCAACCGATCTGGCACTGGTCTGGGGCCTCGCCCAATACCGGTTCGATCGCTACAAATCCAACGACAAGGGCCGGCCCTCGCTGGTCGTCCCCGCCAGCGCCGATTTGGCGCACGCCAAACGCATGGCGCGGTTCACCAACATGGTGCGCGACCTCGTCAATACGCCGGCCGCCGACATGGGGCCCGACTCGTTGGCCGCCGCCGGCGAGGCGCTGGCCCGGGAATACGGCGCCGAATGCCATGTAACCATCGGCGAAGACCTGCTCCGCGAGAACTTTCCCGCCGTTCACGCCGTCGGCCGCGCCCACGACCGTGCGCCCCGATTGATCGACATCCGCTGGGGCGATCCGAAAGCGCCCAAGGTGACGCTGGTCGGCAAGGGTGTGTGCTTCGATACCGGCGGCCTCGACATCAAGGCGGCGAGCGGCATGAAATTGATGCGCAAGGACATGGGCGGCGGCGCCCACGTGCTCGGTATCGGCGGCATGATCATGGATGCGAACCTGCCGGTGCGGCTCCGCGTGCTGGTGCCGGCGGTCGAAAACTCGATTTCCGGCAACGCCATGCGCCCGGGCGACATCGTCATGACCCGCAAGGGCCTAACCATCGAGATTGACAACACCGATGCCGAAGGCCGGGTCATCCTCGCCGACGCGCTGGCCGAGGCGGCAATCGAGAAACCAGAGGCGATCATCGATTTCGCAACACTCACCGGTGCCGCCCGCGTCGCGCTCGGCACCGAACTGCCGGCCCTCTTCAGCAACGACGACGCCCTCGCCGACGCGCTGCTCGCCGCCGGCAAGACCGAGACCGACCCGCTCTGGCGCATGCCGCTGTGGCCCGGTTACGTGAAACTCGTCAAAGGCAAGTTCGCCGACCTGACCAATTCGCCGGAGGGCGGCTACGGCGGTTCGATCACCGCAGCGCTGTTCTTGGAGCATTTCGTTACGCCCGAGATTCCCTGGGCGCATATCGACCTGATGGCCTGGAATCTGAGCTCCCGGCCGGGCCGACCGGAAGGCGGCGAGGCAATGGGTCTCCGGGCGGTTTACCAGGGCATGGCGGCACGGTTCGGCGCCGGCAACTGAACCGGCGGCATATTGGCCATTGCCGCAACAATTCAAATCACCTAAAAGTTACGTATTCGAAACGATCTTTCCGAACGGCCGGGAAACGGATACGCGGCGGTGAGCGGCTTGAAATTGAACGAACTGCAGGCCTTGGACCTTTGGCGGCGCGCCATCGTCAACAGCGTGCGCGCCGATGCGCCGGACTTGTCGGCGCGGCAGATGGCGTTGCTGCTGAGCGTCTACCTGACACCGCCGCCGCATACCGTGCGCGGCCTCGCCGAACTCCTCAACGTCTCCAAACCGGCGATCACACGGGCCGTCAACCGGCTGAGCGAGCTCGGTCTGGTCAAACGCAAGACCGACGACGACGACCGCCGCAGCGTGCTGATCCAACGCACCGTCAAGGGTTCGGTGTTCCTGCGGGAGTTCGGTGAATTGATCGTCGCCGCCGCTGCCGGCGAGGTCGAAGGCAGCGACGAGGGCCTGCCGCGCCGGTTCTGAAGAAACTCGGATTGCCGCAATCGGCCTAGTGGGCGTGCGCGTCCTGGCGGCTCGGTGTGCGGAACCGATGGAGATAGGTCGGCAACACGGCCTCGGCGGCATTGGCGCTGACGCCGAGATCGGCCAGGCCGGGCAACTTTCCGGAAGCTACGTTGTCGGTCTCCATCATACGAACCTGGTCCGGAGTCAGCAGCGGCTTCGGCAAGAGTTGCAGGAATAATGCCTCGAATTCGGCCAGGCCCAACGGCATCGGGAACAGCATGCGCTTGCGCTCGGTAACGCGGAGCAGCAGTTCCATGATCTGCTTGAAGCTGTACACCTTGGGTCCGCCAAGCTCATAGACCTTGCCGGCCGTTTCCGGTTTGCCGAGGGCCTGCAGCATGGCTTCCGCCACGTCGCCGACATAGACCGGCTGGAACTTGCATCCGCCATCGCCGAAGAAATCGATGCCTTTGCCCGGACCGCCGAGGGTGAGTGTCGGCAGCGCCGGGGCGCCGAACACCGGCAACATCGGCAGGAACCGCATCATCCCGGCGAACATGTTGAAGAAATTATCCTCCGGCCCGAATACTACGCTCGGGCGGAAAATGGTCGCGCTAGGATAGGCGGCACTGACCGCCGCCTCGCCGGCCGCCTTTGAGCGGCCATAGGCGGAGTGGCTCTGGGCGTCGGGGGCCAGCGCCCCCAATTGCGAAAGACGCCCCCAGCCGGGGGCGGGGGCCGCGCGCGCGCTAACGTCAGCCGG
>JAYOXJ010000033.1:8894-17645 GCA_038152725.1 Rhodospirillaceae bacterium | reverse complement strand
CCTTCGACATGGCCTTGGGCGCCGGCGCGGACATGGCGGAAGCGCTCTCCGCCGCCATCGCCGCCGCCGAGGCCGCCGGCGGTCCGGACTGGGCGGCGCCGCGCGAGGAACAGTTCCTGCCGGCACCGACTCGCCCGCAGCCGGGCGAGACCCTGAGCCCGCCGCCCGACGGCGAGTTCCAGGCCGCCGGCGCGGCCGAGCCGCCGCGCGCGATCGCCGCCGATCCGATCGGCCGGCGCGCCGAGGACCCGGCATTCCAGGTGCAGCTCGACGCGCGCACACCGCTGAACGTGCTGGCGCCGTTGGATCCGGTGTTCGGTGTCGGCTTTTCGTTCGGCCCGAACGCGTCCGACGTGGTGCTCGATTTCGAGCGCCGCCTGGCGATCGACACGGCGCGCGCTCGCGACGACACCACCACCACCGTCACGGCGGCGGCGACCAGCAACCTCGCCGGCAGCGCCGACGCCGATTTCCTGGTCGGCGGATCGGGCGTCGACGTCATCGGCGGACGCGCCGGCAACGACTATCTCTACGGCGATACGCCGACCGATCTCGACACCGCTGTGCACGATGTCGCCAACCCGCTGACCAGACCGACATTCGATGCCAGCTGCGGCGTAGACGTGATCTCGGGCGGTGCCGGCGACGACTCGATCTGGGGCGGTGGCGGCGATGACCTGCTGCACGGCGACATCCCCGACGACGGCTCCTCGCTCGCCGCCGAGTTCGGCTTCGATCTCGGCACCGCCGGCTACGGCGACGACGCGCTCTGGGGCGGCGATGGCGCCGACTCGCTCTGGGGCGGGTCGGGCAACGACGTCCTCTACGGCGAGGCCGGCGCGGACTGGCTTTCGGGCGGCGAGGGCAACGACACGCTCTACGGCGGCGACGGCGCCGACACACTCGAAGGCGACGCCGGCATCGATCAGCTTTACGGCCAAGCCGGCAACGACAACCTGTTCGGCTATGCCGACGACGACGTTCTGGTCGGCGGCGAGGGCGACGACCAGCTTACCGGCGGCACCGGCGCCGACGAGTTCCGCTTCGCCGGCGGCTCCGGCGCGGACGCATTGGCGCATGCCGCCTCGCTCGGCACCGACACCGTCACCGACTATTCCGCCGCCGACGGCGACACCTTCGGTCTCTCGGACGCCGACTTCGGTTTCGGCACGTCGGGCAATCTCACCGACGCGGACACCTATTTCGAATACGCCGGCGGCAGCCTGAGCGGCGCGCCCCTGGATGCGTCGAGCGGCAACGGCGGTCCGGCCATCGTGGTGTTCGGCCAGAACACCGGCACCGACGGTGTTGTCGTCTACTATACCGACGACGCATCGGCGATGACCAACGCCAATTCCTATCAGATCGCCGACATCGTCGGCGTCAACATGACAGAAGTCGAGGCGGCGGATTTCTTTCTCCGGTCCTGACCGGGGAGCGCCGGGGGGAGGCGCGGTGACGGAAACGACGACGGAAAAGCCCGATCTGCCAGAGGCGACCAACGAGAACTGGTACGAATTCGCCTGGCGTTTCCGCGAGCACATCGTCGACCAGATCATCGCCGGCGGCCCGCCCAACTTCAACGCGGTGTTCGACCAGTTCGTGCGCTTCGAGGCCAACCACTTCGTTCACGTCTACTGCGTCGACGCGGTCTCGCCTGAAACCCAGGAGGAGCTCGGCCGCTATCTCACCGGCAACATCAAGGCCGAGCGCAGCACCCAGGGCGACGGCATCGCCGAGGCGATCAAGCTGAAGAACCTGTTCTTCGAGCGGGTCAAATATCTCGCCTCACGGATCGATGACGACACCGACGTGGTGATCGAGCTCGGCTGCGGCTGGGGCGTCAACCTGTTGTTGCTGCACGAGATCGAACGCGAACGGAAGTTCCCGCTGGTCGGCGCCGAATACACCGAGTCCGGCCGGCGCCTGTTCGGCAAGCTCGCCGCGCTGAAGGGCATGACGCCGAAGATCGCGTTCATCGATCACCGCGCGCCCGATCTCGGCTTTCTGAAAGACGACGCGCAGCCGATCCGAAAGGCCTTCGTCTTCACCTGCCATTCCATCGAACAGGTCGACTTCCTGCCGGCTAATTATTTCCACGCGCTCGCCGCGATCGCGCCCGAGGTCAGGGGCGTGCACCTGGAGCCGTTCGGTTTTCAACTCGACGCGTCGACATCGGCGGCGAAGAAGCACAAGGCCTGGTGCGAAGACAACAAGTGGAACCAGAATTTCCACGAGACCCTCAAGGGCGCCGAGCGGGACGGCGCCCTTGCCATCGAACACCAGGAACTCAACCGCTACTCGCTCGAGGACGGCAACCCGACCTCCGTCGCCATCTGGCGCAAAACCTGATTCCGTCCGCCGGTTTTAGCCGACACGCCTGAGCCCGCGCGGTCCTGTTGCCGCCGGCGCCGGCTCGGCGCGGCGATAGGCCAAGGCTTCGGCGATATGCGGGCGGGCGACGGTGTCGTCACCGGCCAAGTCGGCGATGGTGCGCGCGACGCGCAGCACCCGGTGATAGCCGCGCGCGCTCAGGCGCAACCGCTCCGCCGCCTGCACCATCAGGCGCCGACCGTCGGCGTCGGGCTCGGCGACCTGGCCGAGCGCCGCGTCCGAAAGCCGCGCGTTGCACTCTGTGCCATCGGCGTCGCCACACCGCATGCGTTGACGCTGGCGCGTCTGAGCCACGCGCGCCGCGACGAGACTTGAGCTTTCGCCGGCCGGCGCGGCGGCGAGATCGACGGCCTCGACCGGCGGCACTTCTATGTTGAGATCGAAGCGGTCGAGAAGCGGGCCCGAGAGCCTGGCTTGATAGGAGTCCGCGCAGGCCGGTGCGCGCGCACAGGCCCTGGCCGCGTCGCCGAGCCAGCCGCAGCGGCACGGGTTCATGGCGGCGACGAGCTGCACCCGCGCCGGATAGGTGACGTGCGCGTTGGCGCGCGCCACGGTGATGCGGCCGGTCTCGAGCGGCTGGCGCAGCGCCTCGAGTGCCGTGCGGTTGAACTCTGGCAGTTCGTCGAGGAACAGCACGCCGAGATGCGCCAGCGACAGCTCGCCGGGCCTGGCGCGGTGGCCGCCGCCGACCAACGCGGCCATGGAGGCCGAGTGATGCGGATCGCGGAACGGGCGCTCTGCCGAAAGTTGCGCGCCTTCGAGCTGGCCGGCGAGCGAGCGGATCATGCTGACCTCGAGAATTTCCGCAGGCGCCAGCGGCGGCAGCAGCCCCGGCAATCGCGCCGCTAGCATCGACTTCCCCGCGCCTGGCGGTCCCGACATCAGCATGTTGTGGCCGCCGGCCGCCGCGATCTCGAGCGCGCGCTTGGCGCTCTCCTGGCCCTTGACGTCGATCAGGTCGAGCGCCGGCCTGCCGTCGCCCAGGATCGGCGCCGGCGGGCGCGCCGGCGGTGCGATCACCTGCGTGCCCTTGAAGTGGTTGACCACCGAAAGCAGGTTCGCCGCCGCGACGATGCCGTCGCCGGCGGCCCAGGCGGCTTCCGCGCCCTGCGCCGCCGGGCAGATCAATCCCAGTCCTAAGGCATTGGCGTGCATGGCGGCGGGCAGCACGCCCGAGACCGGCGCCAGCGTGCCGTCGAGCGCGAGTTCGCCCATGGCGATGAACCCGGCCAAATCCTCGGCGGCGACCACGCCCATGGCGGCCAAGAGCCCGAGCGCGATCGGCAGGTCGAAGTGCCCGCCCTCCTTCAGGCGGTCGGCCGGCGCTAGATTGACGGTGATGCGCTTCGGCGGCAGCGCCAGCCCGATGGCGAACAGCGCCGCGCGCACCCGTTCGCGGCTTTCGCCGACTGCCTTGTCGGCGAGCCCGACGATGGTGAAGGCCGGCAGTCCCGGCGAGGCCTGCACCTGAACGTCGACGGCGATGACGTCGATGCCCTCGAAGGCGACGGTAGCGACGCGTGCGACCATTCAAGAAACTCCGGCCCGGCAGTGATCCCTGGGGCCGAAGTTTAACGTGTATGGATTTAAGCTCTAGCGACTAAAAAGTGTAATTGCCGACATTTCCGAACCTCGTTCCTTTGATCGCCAGATCAAATGGCATTGACAGTGGTCAACGCGATGTCCTGCAAGAAATCGCCGAACATTGCCCAGAAAGGCGAAAGTGCAAAATACAGTCCCAGCACCAGCACGATAAAAATCAACACCCCACCCGGGGCCATCAAAGACTGAAAGAACGCCACTCTTCCACAGACCGGGAGGTATACGGCTGGATCTGATGAGCGCAGCCTGGAACTCAGCAACTCCATTTCCTTGGCCGACGGCTGCAACGTCAATATTAACGCGACCAAGGCGACGAAAAAATGGAGAACGGTAGGCAACAGCGTCGTGACCATCATCAAGATGACCCAGCCGCCCGATGTCGACCAGGGGTCGTGGCGCACGCTTTTGATGTACTCGGACAGTTCCAGCGGTGGCGGAAAAATACCATCATGACTGGCTGCGGAGTTGAACAGCTCAACCCCCAACACCACGAGGAAAACCAGAACGCTCAATGAGATGAGGGCGACAACAATATCGACGAAGACCAAGGCGCCACCCTGAATGCATTTTATCATCGGCCCGGACACGCTATCGCTCATCACACCGACCAGCCCGCGGCCGAGTTTCCGCGATATTGCCCAAGACGCCCAGTCGCAAAGTCCGTTCATGATTGGAAGGAAGATCATGAACAATAGAACGGAAATAATCCCGGGATTCGTGAAGCTTGCTTCGTCCCCAACGTTTGAGGCTGCCAAGAAGCCGACGTAAGCGCCGCCAATCGCTCCGGTAATTCCAATCGCGAGGCCCCGGTCCCCCCGTTCAATTTTCTGATCAGGTCGGTCGGATGTCGCGTCTGCCGGGGTCAAAATTGGCGTGCTATTGTCATCATCCTCCGGGACGCGCTGGCGCCCTTCGCCGAACATGCCGACCCAGAATGCAGCGGCGAATCCCGCGACCGACATCATGACAAATGTCATGTTGACCGCGCCAGCAATCACCAGCGGATCCATGGCGAAGGCGCTGCCGATGACAGAGATAGCGACCAAAATCGGCACAACGCCTTCAAGCGTAATGCCGGCAATGATCGTCGCGACAAACGGGGCGGCAATGCCAATTAGAATGAAATAAGTAGTCCGATGCTGTAACAGAAAATGGGGCGGCACGATGACAATGACCGCCGCAAGTACACAGCCAAAGATGGAAAACATCTTTTGGGCCGCATCGCCCACGTCATCATTCCTGTAATCGTAATCGGACATGCCGCGCCGGAACGGAGATCTCAAAAGAATATATAATTTGGTGCAAATACGGATACCGGCCCTGTGAATCGCCCGTGCCTTGAAGATCACCCACATGACCACGCCGGCCAAAAAGAACCATGCGCACACAAGTGCAGTCCGCTGCCAACCTTCCGTGAAATGCTGGTCCGAGATCAGTTCCGTATTGTCGATTTTTCCCGGCGCTCCCATCCACCACATGACCATGAAGCCGACCAAGGAGTAGAACACGGCAATTGCCAGGGAAAGACCGAGGGAGCGTAGCGACCAGGGCGGTCCGGCCTTCCTCTCGATCCAATCCAGCGCGTGCTCAAGTCGCACTCGATAGGGTTTATGGACCGCCCCAAAATCGTTGGCCACCAATGTGCGGATTTCGGCGCTTTTTGCGAGCTCGAGTTTTCGGCTATCGTAGAGTCTATATCCAGAATATCCGACACGGACAAATACGGCGCCAATTAGGATAAGGCCGAAAGTTTGTCCGGCAAACAACACCTCCAGCAGTTTGACAAATGCGTTCATGGCTTACGCTTTCCCTAAAAAAGTATAAGCGGCCAAATACCCCACTTGTAGTTGATTATTATTCCGATGAATTCAACGCGCAATATCTAGGTTCAGACTCTAAGAAAACTGCGCATGCAATGGTTAGCATTCGAACGATTATCGAGCACAACCGCTGAACTGCAACGCCCTATTTTCAAGCCAGCTTCGCCTCGATGGCGTCCCAGATGTCGGCTTCGAGGGCGACGTTGTTGAAGCGGTTGATCTCCTGGATGCCGGTCGGCGAGGTGACGTTGATCTCGGTCATCATGTCGCCGATGACGTCGATGCCGACGAAGATCAGCCCACGCGACTTGAGTTCGGGCCCGATCGCCTCGCAGATCTCGTACTCGCGCCTGGTCAGCGCGGTCTTCTCCGGCCGGCCGCCGACGTGCATGTTTGAGCGCGCCTCGCCCGCCGCCGGCACCCGATTGGTGGCGCCCGCGACCTGGCCGTCGATCAGAATGATGCGCTTGTCGCCGGCGCGCACGGCGGGCAGGTACTTCTGCACGATCAGCGGCTCGCGGAAGTTCTGCGAGAACATCTCCAAAAGCGCGTTGAGGTTCTCGTCGCCGAGCGTGATGTGGAAGACGCCGGCGCCGCCGTTGCCGAACAGCGGCTTGACGATGATGTCTTGATGCTCGGCGCGGAACTCCTGGATCAGTTTCTTTTCCGCCGTGATCAGCGTCGGCGGCATGAACTCGGGAAACCGGGTGACGAAAAGTTTCTCCGGCGCGTTGCGAACCTCGCGCGGGTCGTTGACCACCAGCGTCTTGGGGTGGATGTGTTCGAGCAAATGCGTCGCCGTGATGTAGGCCATGTCGAAGGGCGGGTCCTGGCGCATCAGCACCACGTCGGCGTCCGCGAGATCGATGCGTTCGGGCGCGCCCAGCGTGAAGTGGTTGCCCTTCTCGCGGCGAACTTCCATTGGCTCGGCGTCGGCGACGATGCAGCCGTTCAGCATGGCGAGGCGGCCGGGCACGTAGTGCAGCAGTTTGTAGCCGCGGCGCTGCGCCTCCAAGGCCAGCACGAAAGTCGAATCGCCGGAGATGTCGATCCCCGAAACGTGGTCCATCTGAATGGCGACGGTAAGCGTCATGAAGAATTCCTCCGGCCCCGGCGTCAATGCCGGGCGTAATGTGGCAACGAAGCGGTGCTAAGGCAACTCCCGCGACAGTGCATGCCCAAGTGTCAGGGCAGACGGCGGCGGAGTTCCTGGATCAAGGCGGAGGTGCGGTAGCGCGCCGGCCCCTCGGTCGAACAGCGGAGCGATTCCTCGAGCGCGGCGATGGCCGCCTGAACGCGGTCCATGCGGGCGTGCAGCATGCCTTGCTCGCGCCACAGGCCGGCGTCGCCCGGCGCGATCAGCAGCATGCGCGCGACCACGGCGGAAGCGGCGTCCCAGCGCTGCTGCGCCACCAGCCGGACGCGGATGTTGCCTTCGAGCCTGAGCAGCACCGCGCGCGCCGACATGGCGCCGTAATAGGCCGGTTTCAACTCGGCGTCCTCGCCGGCCAGGTCCTTCAGGCGCCGGCGCAGTCCGGCGGCGTCGACCTCGATACCGTGGTCGAACGGATCGATGATGCGGCGCTCGCCGCCGGCCTCGATTCGGACCAGGAAGCGGCCGGGGAAATCGATGCCCGAGGCCTGCCAGCCGAGCTTGCGCGCGGCGTCGATGTAGAGGATGCCGATGGCCACCGGCAGCCCCGAACGACGGTCGACCGTGCGCATCAGATTGGCGCCGTCGAGGGTATCGAAGGCCTCTGCCGTGCCGCCGTAGCCGTAGCGCCGCGCGATCACCTGCACCAGCGCCTCGTGGCGATGCGCCAGATCTGCCGTCTTGCCGGCATAGCCGCCGACGTCGGCGACGAGCTGCTCGATATGGCGCAGGTAGGGCGCGGGCGGCGTATCGGGCCGGCTTGCGCGGGCCAAAAGCAGCGCCGTGCCGGCCAGGTCGATGGCGTCGTCGCCAACGTCGCCGACCGCCCGAAGTTCGGTGGCGAGGTCGAGATCAATGGCGGCGGGCGCTTGATCCATGAGCGTCAGCTCGCGGGCTTGACGCGCACGTGCGAGATCACGTTGCGGACGTAACCGACGCTTCGCGCGTGCGCGATGACCCGGTCGAGCTCGGCCTGGTTCTGGGCGATGCCGATCAGGTAAATGGTGCCGCCGACGGTTTCGATGGCGTAGTTGATGGCGCGCACGTGCTTGTCGAAGGTCAGCTTCGAGGTCAGCTGCGTGGTGATCCAGCCGTCGCGCGCGGTGTCGGTGAGGGCCTGGTCGCCGATCGCAAGTTCGTTCAGCACCGCCTTGATGCCGGCGATCTTCCACGCCGCCGAGACGGCGTCGGCGCGCATCTGCTCGGTCGGCACCACGCCGGTCAGCAAAACGCGACCCTCGAACACCTCGATGCCGACCTTGGCGAAATGCTGTTCGCTGATTTCCAGGAGCGCGATCTTGAGTTCCGCCGACATCTTGGAATCGCGCGCGATGACCTTGACCGGGCGTTCCTCGAAGGCGGCGATGCCGGCGGCGGCACCGGCGCCGACCACCGCGCTGGCGCAGCCCGCCAGCCCCGGCAGCGCCAGCGCCAGCAGCACCAGGAGTGCCGGCAATCCTATGCGGGTGGTGTGTGATTTCGACAGCGGCGGGTTCATGGTTATGCTCCTTTATGTTCGAACTGCGCCCGGTGGGCGTGCGTGACCCCCGAAGCCCTCACGAATCCCTCTGCGAATCGCCCCATTTTACCGCCTCGTCTTCGGCGCACAAAGGAAGATCGGAAAATATCGCCCGGACGGTTCAGGAATGTGGCCGCCACGCGTCTTTTATATGGCGCGGCAACCGCCCCGGGCGGATCAGCACGGCGTCGAAACGCATCTCGCAGCCGGCCAGTTCCGGCCGGCGCTGCAGGAAAGCCTGCGCGGCGCGCTCGATGCGGCCT
>JAYOXJ010000033.1:4367-8884 GCA_038152725.1 Rhodospirillaceae bacterium | reverse complement strand
GCTTCGCGCCTTGACCTCTACGAACAGCAACAGCCGGCCGCGCCGGGCGATCAGGTCGATCTCGCCCTGCGGCGATTGAAAGCGCGAGACCAGGATGCCGAACCCCTTGGCGCGGAGCCAGAGCCCGGCCAGGCGTTCCGCGCCCCGGCCCTGCCGTTCGGCCCGGCGGCGGCGCTCAGGGTTTGCCGTCATTGCCGAGGATTTCGAGCGCCCGGCTGTAGACCTGGCGCCGCGGCCGGCCGGAAAGCCTGGCGATCTTGTCGGCAGCGTCGCGGACCGAGCTGGTTTCGAGCTCGCGCGCCAACAGCGCATCGATGGCGTCGTCGTCGAGTTCGCGGGTCTCTTCCGGCGCCGGCCCGATCACCACTGTGACCTCGCCCTTGGGTGGGCCTGAGTCGTGGTAATGCCTCGCCAGTTCGTCGAGCGGGCCACGGCGCACTTCCTCGAATCGCTTGGTCAGCTCGCGCGTCACCGCCGCCGGGCGCGCACCCAAGGCCGCCGCCGCATCCTCGAGCATGGCGGCGAGACGGTTCGCCGACTCCAGCACCACCAGCGAGCCCGGAATGGCGGATAGGCTTTCCAGCGCGGCGCGGCGGGCACCTTGTTTCGCCGGCAGGAAACCCTGGAAGAAGAAGCGGTCGGTGGGCAGGCCGGAAAGCGCCAGCGCCGTCGTCACCGATGATGGGCCCGGCACGCAGGTGACGGGAAATCCTTCGTCGATGCACTCCGCCACAAGACGGTATCCGGGATCGGAAATCAGCGGCATGCCGGCGTCGCTGACCAGCGCCACGGTTTCGCCAATTTTCAGGCGCTCCATGATCTTCGGCCGCTGAGCGGCGGCGTTGTGTTCGTGATAGGACAGTAGGGGCACGCAGATGCCATGGATGGCGAACAGTTTCGAGGTCACGCGGGTATCCTCGCAGGCGACCACATGCGCGCCTCTGAGCACGCCGAGCGCGCGCGCCGAAATGTCGGCGGCGTTGCCGATCGGCGTCGCCACGATGACGAGGCCGGCTGGCACCATCTCGGCGGACGGTTTACTCTGCCGATGGCTGTCGCTAGGCTCGCCGCCAGCGCCGCTTGCGCCCGAGGAAGACTGATTTGATTTCGATGACACGCTCAATCGCCCCCGGATCTTCCGTATCACGCGGCCGCTTCACCGGCGTCTTCGCCGCCGGCACGCTATGTGCCGCGCTCGGCGTCGCCGGCTGCCAGGATTTCAACCCGGGCCGCATCTTGCAAGTGGAAAGCCCGCGCGGCAATCCGGCGCCGGCGCTGGAGACGCCGCCCTCGCATCAGCGCCCGCCCGTCGCCGGTCCGCGCACGGCGCCGAGCAACGTGCCGCCCGGTTTCGATCCGGCCACCGGTCAGCCGATCATGCCGGGCACGCAGGCGGCGGTGCCGCAAGGCGCGCCGCGCGCCACCGCCGTGGTACCGCAGCAGAACGTCACCACGCAGCCCTATCCCGGCCAGCTGCCCGGTGCCGGGCCGGCACAGCCCTACCCCAACCCGGATCTGCCGTCGCTCTCTTATCTGTTGAACCGCACGCCGCAGGCCGGCCAGGCCGAAGCGTCCCGTCCCGTCGTGCCGCCGCCGGCGACGACCGATACCGTCCGCGTCGGCCTTTTGCTGCCGCTTTCGGGCGCCAACGCCGGCATCGGCAAGGCGCTCTTGAACGCCGCGCAGCTCGCCATGTTCGATTTCGCCGACCGCAAGCTCGAACTGCTGCCGGTCGACACGGGTGGCACCGCACAAGGTGCGGCGGCCGCGGCACAGACCGCCATCGGCGACGGCGCGCAGGTCATCCTGGGGCCCCTGCTCGCCAGTTCGGTACGCGGTGCCGCGCCGGCGACCCGCGCCGCGCACGTGCCGGTGCTGGCGTTCTCGTCGGACCGCCGCGTCGCCGGCGCCGGCATCTACACCATGGGCTTCCTGCCCGAGGACCAGGTGCGCCGCGTCGTCGGTTATGCCATCCGCCGCGGCATCACCCGCTTCGCGGCGCTGGCGCCCGACAACGCCTACGGCGCCACCGTGTTCGACGCCATCAAGGATGCGGTTCGCCAGGGCGGCGCCACCATGGTGGCGGCGCAGTTCTACGATCCCAACGCCGAGGACTTCACGCCGGTGGTCCGTACGCTGGCCGACTACGACAACCGCCGTCAGGCGCTGCTCCAGCAGCGCAAAGAGTTGGAGAAGCAGAACGACGAGGTCTCGCGCCAGGCGCTGAAGCGCCTCGAGAACCTGCAGACCATCGGCGACCTGCCGTTCGATGCGCTGCTGATCGCCGACGGCGGCAAGCGCCTGCAGTCGGTGGCGGCGCTGCTGCCGTTCTACGACATCGACCCGAGCAAGGTGCGCATGCTCGGCACCGGCCAGTGGGACGTGCCCGAGCTCGGCGCCGAACCGGCGCTGCTGGGCGGCTGGTACGCCGCGCCCGATCCGGCGTCACGCCAGGGTTTCGTCAAACAATACGAAGCGACCTACGGCGAAGCGCCGCCGCGCCTCGCCACGCTCGCCTACGACGCCACCGCGCTCGCCGCCGTATTGGCGCGCCAGCCGAACGGCCCGGATTTTTCCGAGGCGACGCTGGCATCCAAGAGCGGTTTCGACGGCCGCGACGGCATCTTCCGCTTCCTCGCCGGCGGCACCGCCGAGCGCGGCCTCGCGGTGATGCAAGTCGGACGCCATGCGCCCAAGGTGCTGGAGCGCGCGCCGGCCACCTTCCAGGCGGTGATGAATTAGGTCGCGTCGTCCAGTATCTGACGGGCACTTTGGATCGGCGGGCAGGGGACCGATCCATACGAGCGGAACACGCAGCAGTCGCCCGGTTTCGGGCGCAGCACGGTACGGCAGCCGTCGCATTCATAGAAGTACTGGCAGGCGTTCGTCGGCATGTCCTCGGACTTGCGATGGCCGCAGTGCGGGCAGGTGATCTCGGAACGGAGTTTGGGCACGCCGGATTCAGACATCGTACCCGGTCTCGTCTTCGGCGGGCGCCAACAGGTGTGCCAGCATCGCGTTGAGCATGAGCACGCCTTCGGCCGTGGCGGTGAGCCGCCTTCCGTTCCAGGTCAAGAGCCCGCCGGCGACGCAGCGCTGCAGTGCCGCCGGATCGATCAGGCTTTCGATCGCCAAACCGGTGACGCGTTCGAGCCGTTCGCAGTCGAGCCCCTCCGCCATGCGAAGCCCGGTCATCACCATTTCCTCGGCCCGTTCGCGCGCATCCAGGCGCCGCACCTTCGCCGTGCCCTCGCCCCTCTCTCGAGTCTGGGCGAGCCAGCGCGCCGGATCGGCGATCTGGTGCGTGGCCAGGAATTCGCCGTCGCGCGCGAGCCTGCCGTGCGCGCCCGGCCCGACGCCGACGTAATCGCCGCCGCGCCAATAGGTCAGGTTGTGGCGGCTCTCTCTGCCAGGCCGCGCGTGGTTGGAAACCTCGTAGGCCTCGAGCCCGGCATCGGCGAGACGCGCGCGCGTCGCCTCGAACATCTCGGCGCCGAGGTCTTCCCCGGCCGCCTGGACATGGTCGCGGAAGAACGCGGTGCCCGGTTCGATGGTGAGCTGGTAGACCGAGAGATGATCGCCGGCGAAGGCGAGCGCGTGGCCGAGTTCGCCCTGCCATTGTTCGAGCGTCTGGCCCGGCCGAGCGTATATAAGGTCGAACGAGCGTCGCGGAAAAATCTCGGCGGCCATGGCCAGCGCGCGCTCGGCCTGATCGACGTCGTGGCGCCGGCCGAGAAATTTCAGCGCCTCCGGGTCGAACGACTGTACGCCGAGAGAGAGCCGGTTGACGCCGGCGGTATGGTAATCGCGGAACCTCGCCGCCTCTGCCGACGACGGATTGGCCTCCAGCGTGATCTCGATGCCGTCCTCGAAGCCCCAGAGCGCATCGGCGCGCTCGATCAGCGCCGCCACCGTCGACGCCTGCATCAGCGACGGCGTGCCGCCGCCGAAGAAGATCGACGCGAGCGCGCGCGCTCCGGTCTCGGCGCGGTAGTGGTCGAGCTCGGCCGAAAGCGCGGCGGCCCAGGCGGCATGGTCGATGGCATCGTGGACGTGGCTGTTGAAGTCGCAGTAGGGGCACTTCGACTGGCAGAACGGCCAGTGGATGTAGAGCGCCAGGGGCTCGATCGCGGCGGTCATGGTGCGGACCGCTCCTGCAACGACAACGGCAGCGGCCAGGCGAACAGTATTTCGGGGCAGGGGTGGCCGCGGTGCAGGCGCTCGCGTCGGGCAACCTCGCGCCCGCCCATGGCGGCATAGAATTGGGCGGCCGGGTTATCGGCATGCACCACCACGATCATCTCGGCGTGGCCCTGGGCGTGGAGTGCTTCGGCAACGGCCGCCAGCAAGCGCCGGCCGAGGCCGAGGCCCTGCCCGGCCTTGACGATATAGAGCTTGTCGAGCACCCCGGCGTCGGGGGCGCTGGGTTCGTTCGAGCGGCAGCCGCTGGCGATGCCGACCAACCGGCCATTTGCATTGGCGCCGACGAAGGCCATCTGATCGCTCGCGGGCGCGCG
>JAYOXJ010000033.1:2694-4357 GCA_038152725.1 Rhodospirillaceae bacterium | reverse complement strand
GGCAGGATGCCCCGGTAGGTCTCGCGCCAGGCCTCGACGTGCAACGCCGCGACTTCTCCGGCATCGGCGGCCTCGGCCGGCCTGACGAGCGCCCGGCCATTTTCGTTTCTCATTCGAAACAAGCCTTGACCAGCAATCGAAATGCGGCGGCACGGTGCGAGATCCGGTGTTTCAGATCGGGATCGAACTCGCCGAAGGTGATGTCATAACCGTCGGGCACGAACATCGGGTCGTAACCGAAGCCCCGGTCGCCGCGCGGTGGCCACACCAAATGGCCGTGCACCGTGCCCTCGAAGGTCTCGATGTGTTCGGGTGCGCCCGCGGTTGCCGGCCAGCAGAGCGACAGCGCGCAGGCGAAGTGCGCCCGAGGTAGTCCTTTGGGGTCTGCGCCGGCAAGCCGGCGCCAGACCTCGCCCATGGCGAGGCCGAAATCCTTCTCTGGCCCGGCCCAGCGTGCCGAATAGATGCCGGGCTCGCCGTCGAGGGCCGGCACGACGAGGCCGGAATCGTCGGCCAGCGCCGGTAGCCCGGAGGCGCGCGCCGCGGCGATGGCCTTGATCTCGGCGTTGGCGACGAAGGTGAGGCCGTCCTCGATAGGCTCCGCCAGCCCGAGCGCCGCGGCGGACACCACCTCGGCGCCGAACGGCGCGAGCAGCGCGTCGATCTCGCGCACCTTGCCGGCGTTGTGGCTGGCGATCACCAGCTTGCCTTCGGTGAAGTGGCGCGCCATCGGGGGTGCGGTCAGTCGAGGCCGAGTGCCTGGCGCTGGGCACGCACCAGCTGGGCGACGCCGTCTTGCGCCAAGCTAAGAAGCTCAAGAAATTGCGCTTGGGTGAAGGGGTCGGCCTCCGCCGTGCCCTGAATCTCAACGATTCCGCCCTTTCCGGTCAAAACGAAGTTGGCGTCGGCCTCGGCCGTCGAATCCTCGGCATAATCAAGATCGGTCACTGCGATACCCTTATATATGCCGCAGGAGATCGCCGCCACCTCATCGATCAACGGAATGCTCTTAATTATGCCGAGTTGCTGGCAGCGGCTGAGCGCGCGGTGCAGCGCCACGTAGCTGCCGGTAATCGCCGCCGTGCGGGTGCCGCCGTCGGCCTGGAGGACGTCGCAGTCGAGCTTTATCTGGATTTCGCTGAGCGCGCCCAAGTCGGTGACGGCGCGAAGCGAGCGGCCGATAAGGCGCTGGATTTCCTGGGTGCGGCCGGTCTGTTTGCCGCGCGCCGCCTCGCGGTCGGTGCGCGAATGGGTCGAGCGCGGCAGCATGCCGTATTCCGCCGTCACCCAGCCCTTGCCGGTATCGCGCATCCAGCCCGGCACGCGCTGCTCGACGCTGGCGGTGCAGAGCACGTGCGTGTCGCCGAACCGCGCCAGGCAGGAGCCCTCCGCATGCTTGGAGAAATCGGGCTCGAGCACGATCTCGCGGAGCTGGTTCGGCGTCCGGCCGGAGGGGCGCATGGCGGTTCCTTTCGCGTCATCGGAATGGGGCGGCAAGCTAACGCGCGGCCCGCCTTGATACAAGGCCACGGCGCCAAGGCCACGGCGACCATCACGGTGGACGTCGACGGCACGCTCAGTGAGACGGGCAGCATCTTCTACCGGCTCGGCGGCCGGCCGGTCGGCCCCATCGGCATCACGCTGGCAGACACCCCGCAGACGA
>JAYOXJ010000033.1:0-2684 GCA_038152725.1 Rhodospirillaceae bacterium | reverse complement strand
CGCCGCCGTTCCATTGACGGCCCGGAATCACAAACCTAAATTCCCGGCAGCTTTTAAAGACGCAAGCGGATAGCATGTCGAACCGGCCATGATTACAGAACTGAACGCACGCTCGCGCGAGATCCTCCGCCTCATCGTCGATGCCTACGTGGCCACCGGCGAGCCGGTCGGCTCGCGCTCGATCGCGCGCCAGCTCGGCATGAAGCTGTCGCCGGCGACGGTGCGCAACGTCATGTCGGATCTGGAGGAGGCGGGGCTTCTGTACGCGCCGCATACCTCGGCCGGAAGGTTGCCGACCGACGCCGGGCTTCGCATGTTCGTCAACGGCCTGATGGAGATCGGCAACCTCGCCAGCCACGAGCGCGACGATCTCGACCGCCGCTTCGCCGGCACCGCGACCAGCCTGGAAGGCCTGCTCGAGCAGGCCTCGGAAGCGCTTTCCGGCCTTACCGGTTGCGCCAGCCTGGTGCTGGCGCCGAAGACCGAAAGCCCGCTGAAGCACATCGAATTCGTCTCCTTGAGCCCGGGCCGCGCGCTGGTCGTGCTGGTCACCGAAAACGGCATCGTCGAGAACCGCATCATCCAGACGCCGGAACAGCTGTCGCCGTCGGGTCTGGTGCAGGCCACCAACTTCCTTGCCCAGCGCCTGGTCGGACGCACCGTCAAGGAGGCCTACGACGAGATCATGACCGAGCTCGAACAGAACCGCGCCGAGCTCGACCAGCTGACCCAGAGCGTCGTCGCCAGCGGGCTGGCGACCTGGGCCGGCGACGCCAAGGCCGGCACCCTCAACGGCTCCCTGATCGTGCGCGGCCAGGCCAACCTTTTGGAAGACGTCAGCGCGCTCACCGATCTCGAACGCATCCGCAGCCTGTTCGCAACGCTCGAGACCAAGCAGGAAATGCTCAAGCTGCTGTCGCTGACCGACACCGCCGAGGGCGTGCAGATCTTCATCGGTGCCGACAACCAGCTGTTCAACCTGGCCGGCATTTCCGTGGTGGTCGACAGTTTCCACTCGTCCTCCGACCAGGTGATCGGCGCCATCGGCGTCATCGGCCCGTCGCGCATGAACTACGCGCGTATCATTCCCATGGTCGACTACACGGCAAAACTGATCGGACGCCTGCTCGGCTGACGGCGCGAACATCGAAACCCCAGACGGACTTCAGACGAACCCGAGACGAACGAAAGACGATAGAGACATGAGCGCAGACCAGAAACCTCAGGACAACAAAGACACGGGCGCTGGCCAGGGTGCCGGCGAGCCCACCTTCGCGCCCTCGGAGACCGCCTCTGAGCGCGCGCCCGAGGCGGCGCCGGAGGCCGCCCCCAATGCTCCTGGCGCCCAGGCGGATGCCGGTGCGGATGCCGCCGGCGAGGCCGACCCGACGCTCGCCGCCGACGCCAATGCGCATATCGAGCATCTCGAAGGCGAGCTGGTGGCGCTCAACGACAAGTTGCTGCGTGCCCTGGCCGAGGCCGAGAACGTGCGCCGCCGCGCCCAGCGCGACAAGGAAGACGCGTTGAAATACGCCATCAAGGGTTTCGCCGAGGACATGCTCCGCGTCGGCGACAACTTGAGCCGCGCGCTTGCCGCCATCGACGGCGATGCGCGCAAGGCCGACGCCAACATGGACAACCTCGCCGTCGGCGTCGAGATGGTGATGAAGGAACTGCTGTCGGCCTTCGATCGCGCCGGCGTCAAGCCGATCGAGGCGGAAGGCGCGCGCTTCGACCCGATGCTGCACGAGGCGATGTACGAGATCGACGACGCGTCTAAACCGGCCGGCACCGTTGCGCATGTGCTGGAGCAGGGCTTCACGCTGCACGGCCGCACGCTGCGCGCCGCCAAGGTCGGCGTCACCAAGGGCGGCCCCAAGCCCGACGCACCGGCGCAGGCCGGCGGCCAGTCGCGCGAGGGACAGCACGCCTACGAGCACCAGAGCGACACCAAAGGCGGCGGCGAGCGCGGCGCCGGACACCAGTTCGACGAGAAGCTGTGATGAAATTCGCCAAGGGTTGCAAACCGTTGCGCGGCCCGCGGCACGGGCCTATATAAGCCCGGGAATCCGACACGTGGGGTTTCCGCTTCGAACCACATAGGGATTTCCGGCGGCGCCTTCGGGGCCGCCTTGAGATTGCCGCAATAAATGAGGACGACATGAGCAAAGTCATTGGTATCGATCTTGGCACCACCAACTCCTGCGTGGCCATCATGGATGGGCGCGACGCCAAGGTCATCGAGAACGCGGAAGGTGCGCGCACCACGCCGTCCATGGTCGCATTCGCCGAGGGCGGCGAGCGCCTGGTCGGCCAGCCGGCCAAGCGCCAGGCGGTCACCAACCCCGAAAACACCCTGTTCGCCATCAAGCGCCTGATCGGCCGGCGTTTCGACGACCCGATCACGGCCAAGGACAAGAAGCTGGTTCCCTACGAAATCGTCAAGGGCGACAACGGCGACGCCTGGGTCCAGGCACAGGGCCAGAAATACAGCCCGAGCCAGATTTCCGCCTTCATCCTGCAGAAGATGAAGGAAACCGCCGAGAGCTATCTCGGCGAAAAGGTCGAGCAGGCGGTCATCACCGTGCCGGCCTACTTCAACGACTCCCAGCGCCAGGCCACCAAGGATGCCGGCAAGATCGCCGGCCTCGAAGTGCTGCGCATCATCAACGAGCCGACCGCGG
>JAYOXJ010000032.1:0-17676 GCA_038152725.1 Rhodospirillaceae bacterium | reverse complement strand
GCAATCCCGTCCCCATCGCCGAGATCGCGGCCAAGCGCCGGCGCTGGAAGGCGCTGACCCAGATGGAGGTGCAGGCCCAAGTGCTGGGCCGCCTGGCGCCGGGCCACGCGCTCGAGCGCTTCATCGGCGATTCGGTCGCCGACGCCGATCTGCGACGCCGGCGCTCGGACGATCTTAAGATCGGCGCCCGGCCGTTCGCGCCGCCGAATTTCCGCGAAATCGAGATCGCGTGATCCGCCGAAAGCCAAGAACACATTGACTGGCGGGAGGCCAAGGGCCACATCTCAGCCATGGAAACCGCCCTGCAAGCCGCCCCGCAAGCCGCCCGGCAGACCGCCAAGCCGCTGTTTTCGTACCGCAAGCACTGGGCGGCCAAGTTCGGCACGGCGCCGTTCCTGCCCATGAGCAGGGACGAGATGGACCTGCTCGGCTGGGATTCCTGCGACGTCGTGCTGGTCACCGGCGACGCCTACATCGACCATCCGAGCTTCGGCATGGCGGTGGTCGGCAGGCTGCTGGAAGCGCAGGGATTCCGCGTCGGCATCATCGCCCAGCCCGACTGGCAGTCGGCGGAACCGTTCGCCGCGCTCGGCCGGCCCAACCTCTTCTTCGGCGTCACCGGCGGCAACATGGACTCCATGGTCAACCGCTACACCTCCGACAAGCGGCTCCGCCACAACGACAGCTATACCCCCGGCGGCGAGGGCGGCAAGCGCCCCGACCGCTCGGTCGTGGTCTACGCGCAGCGCTGCCGCGAGGCATTCAAGGACGTGCCGCTGGTCTTGGGCGGCATCGAAAGCTCGCTCCGGCGCATCGCGCACTTCGACTACTGGTCGGACAAGGTGCGCCGCTCGGTCCTCGCCGACGCCAAGGGCGACATCCTGCTCTACGGCAACGCCGAACGCGCCGTGGTCGAGGTCGCGCACCGCCTGGCCAGGCGCGAGAAGCCCGAGACCATGGACGACATCCGCGGCGTCGCGGTGATGAAACCGGCCGTGCCCGTGGGTTGGACCGAGGTCCATGCCGACGATCTGGACTCGGGCGACGAGGGCGGCCGCCGCACCCCGCCCAATACCGTGATCCGGCTGCCGTCCTATGAGACCGTGTCGAACGACCCGGAAGCCTATGCGCGGGCATCGCGCGTTTTGCACCGGGAGAGCAACCCCGGCAACGCGCGCCCGCTGGTACAGCGCCACGGCGACCGCGAACTTTGGCTCACCCCGCCGCCGCTGCCGCTCGGCATGGACGAGATGGATGCGGTCTACGAGCTTCCCTATGCGCGCGCGCCGCATCCGAGTTACGGCGACGCCAAGATCCCGGCCTGGGAGATGATCCGGTTTTCGGTGACCATCATGCGCGGCTGTTTCGGCGGCTGCTCGTTCTGTTCGATCACCGAGCACGAGGGCCGCATCATCCAGAGTCGCTCGGAGGCGTCGATCCTGCGCGAGATCGAGACCATCCGCGACCGCACCGAGGGCTTCACCGGCATCATCTCCGACATCGGCGGGCCGACCGCCAACATGTACCGCATGGCCTGCAAGGATGAGAAGACCGAGGCGCTTTGCCGCCGGCCGTCCTGCGTCTTCCCCGACATCTGCAAGAACCTCGACACCAGCCACGAGAGCCTGATCCACCTCTATCGCAAGGCGCGCGAGCTGCCTGGCATCAAGAAGGTGTTCGTGGCGTCGGGCGTGCGCTACGACCTGGCGGTCAAAAGCCCGACCTACGTCAAGGAACTGGTGACGCATCACGTCGGCGGCTATCTCAAGATCGCGCCCGAGCATACCGAGGACGGCCCGCTCCGGATGATGATGAAGCCGGGCATCGGCACCTACGACAAGTTCAAGCAGCTGTTCGACCAGGCGGCCAAGAAGGCCGGCAAGAAGTTCTTCCTGATCCCGTACTTCATCGCCGCGCACCCGGGCACCACCGACGAGGACATGATGCACCTGGCGCTGTGGCTGAAGAAGAACGGCTTCCGCGCCGACCAGGTGCAGACCTTCCTGCCCTCGCCCATGGCAGTGTCTACCGCCATGTACCACTCGGGCGTCAATCCGCTACGGCCCGTCAGGCGGGGTGCGTCGGAGCGCATCGGCACGGTCAAGAAGCTGAGCCAGCGCCGCCTGCACAAGGCGTTCCTGCGCTACCACGACGCCGAGAACTGGCCGCTTCTCCGCGACGCCTTGAAGCGCATGGGCCGGGCCGATCTGATCGGGCCTTCGAAGAACCACCTGGTGCCCAACTGGCAGCCGGCCGGCACCGGGGGCAAGGGCGGCGAGGGACGGCGCACCGGGCGCAAGCACGGCGAGCAGACGTTCCTGACCAAGGGTGTCCGCGAGCGGCCGCCGAAACGCCCGCGTCAGAAACGCTGAGGCAGCGCAGTCTTAAACGACATATTTAGCAGCAACGATGCCGGCGAGCACGATCAGGCCGAAATCTCGGTTGGATTTGAACACCTTGAGGCAAAGCGCCGGCGCATCGATATCGACGCGCTTGATCTGCCACGCCAAGTGCGCGCCGCCGAGCACTAGACCGAGATAGAACGGCCAGGCGAGGTGCGCGGCGAAGCCGGCCCAGCCGATCAGCGCCAGCGCGGCGGCGTAGAACAAAATCAGCCAGGGCTTGGTGTGCTCGCCCAGCGCCAGCGCCGACGACTTCACCCCGGCGACCAAGTCGTCCTCCCTGTCCTGATGCGCGTAGATGGTATCGTAGCCGAGCGTCCAGAAGAGTCCTGCCGCGTACAAAAGCCCCGGCGCGAGATCGAGCCCGCCCGCGACCGCCGCCCAGCCCATCAACGCGCCCCAGTTGAAGGTGAGGCCGAGCCAGGCCTGCGGCCAGTAGGTCAGCCGCTTCATAAACGGATAGGCGACGACCAGCGCCAGCGAGGCGACGCCCAACTGGATGGCAAAGGGGTTCAACTGCACCAGCACCCAGAGCCCGAGCGCCAGTTGGAGCGCTAAGAACGCAACACCGCCGGCGACGGAGACGGCGCCGGAGGCGATCGGCCGGGTCGCGGTGCGTGCCACGCGGGCGTCGATCTTGCGGTCGGCCAAGTCGTTGACGGTGCAGCCGGCCCCCCGCATCACCAAGGCTCCGAGCGCGAACAACAGCCCGAGGCGCCAATCGGGCAGGCAGCTGCCCGCCATCGCCTGGCCCCACCAGCAGGGGATCAGCAACAGCCAGGTGCCGATCGGCCGGTCGAGACGCGCCAGCCTGAGGTAGGGGCGGAGCGGCGCCGGCGCGAAGCGGTCGACCCAGCCGCCGGCGGGAATGTCGCTGGCGTTAGGCGCGGTCGCGGCGTTGGCGGAAATCACGGCGTCGCTCATGGCGGCAATATAACCATGGCCATCGCCACTGGCCACCCGGCGAAGTATGATCGACCGATGTCACGTCCCGCCCCCCGCCTCTACGTCACCGCGCCGCTCCATGCCGGCGCCGAAATCGCCTTGGAAAAAGCCCAGGCGCATTATCTCTCGAACGTGCTCAGGCTCGGTGCCGGCGCCGAAGTCAGGCTGTTCAACGGCCGCGACGGCGAATGGCGCACGGTCATCGCGGATGCCGGCAAACGCGGCGCGACGCTCAGCGCCGAGGCGATGATCCGCCCGCAGGCGGCGCCCGCCACCCTGGTGCTCGCCTTCGCGCCCTTGAAGAAGGACGCCATGGATTTCCTCGTCGCCAAGGCGACGGAACTGGGCGCCACCGAACTCCGCCCGATCCTGACCGAACGCACCGAGACCCGCCGCGTCAATCTGGAGCGTATCGGCGCGCAATTGATCGAGGCGGCGGAACAATGTGAGCGGCTGGATGTCCCCACGGTTTCGGAACCCGAACCGTTGGCCGGTTTCCTGGCCGGCTGGGCCGCTGACCGCCCGCTCTGGTGCGGCGACGAGACCGGCCGGGGTCAGCCCTTCGCCGCCGCGCTCCAAGAATTCCGCGGGCCCGAGGGCCCTCACGGAATCCTGATCGGACCCGAAGGCGGCTTCACCGAGGGCGAGCTTGCAAGGCTCGCCGGATTGGCGTTTGCTAGGCGCATCGACCTGGGCCCCCGGATCCTTCGTGCGGATACTGCGGCCCTCGCCGCGCTCGCGTGCTGGCAGGCCTTGTTGGGCGACCCACACCGGCTAAATCAGTAGCTCAAGAGAGGCGTCCGCCATCCTGCGCGGCACGCAAACAAGGGGACCACCGAAATGGCCGACAAGCACTCGCCTTTGATCGAGAACCGCCAGCAGTTGATCGACCACCTGGCAGCGGGCTGCAAGCCGCCGGAGCAATGGCGCATCGGCACCGAACACGAGAAATTCTCCTACCATCTAGATACGCTCCGCCCGCTCGAATACGAGGGCGAGGTGGGCGTCCGCGCGCTCCTGAACGCGCTCACCCGTTTCGGCTGGCGCCCGGTCATGGAGGGCAACAACCCGATCGCGCTGGTCGACGACACCGGCGCCTCGATCAGCCTGGAGCCTGCCGGTCAGCTTGAACTCTCCGGCGCACCTGTCGAAACCGTGCACGAGACCTGCGGCGAGGTCACCGGGCACCTGCAGCAGGTCAAGGCGATCGCACGCGAGATGAACATCGGCTTCCTCGGGCTCGGCTACCATCCGAAGTGGCCGAACGCCGAACTGCCATGGATGCCCAAGGGCCGCTACAAGATCATGCGCGAGTACATGCCCAAGGTCGGCACCATGGGTCTCGACATGATGAAGTCGACCTGCACGGTGCAGGTCAATCTGGACTTCTGCTCGGAAGCGACGATGGTCAAGATGTTCCGCGTCGCACTGGCGTTGCAGCCGGTCGCCACCGCGCTCTGGGCCAACTCGCCGTTCAAGGAGGGCAAGCCGACCGGCTATCTCTCGTATCGCAGCCATTGCTGGACCGACACCGACCCGGCGCGCTGCGGCACGCTGCCGTTCGTGTTCGAGGAAGGCTTCGGCTTCGGGCGCTACGTCGACTACATCCTCGACGTGCCGATGTACTTCGTCTACCGCGACGGCAAGTACATTGACGCCACCGGGCTCTCGTTCAAGGACTTCCTCAAGGGCGAGCTTTCCGTCCTGCCCGGCGAAAAGCCGACGATGAAGGACTACGACGACCACCTGACCACCGCCTTCCCCGAGGTGCGCCTCAAGACCTTCCTCGAGATGCGCGGCGCCGATGGCGGCCCGTGGGCGCGGCTCTGCGCGCTGCCGGCGTTCTGGGTCGGATTGCTCTACGACAAGAAATCGCTCGACGCCGCCAGCGACTACGTCGCCGACTGGACCCAGGCGGAACGCGACAAGCTCCGCGACGAGGTGCCGAAGACGGCGCTGAAAACGCCGTTCCGCGACAAGACCGTGCGCGACATCGCGCTCGACGTGCTGGAACTGGCGCATGCCGGCCTCAAGCGCCGGAAGCAGTTGGACAGCATCGGGCTGGACGAGACCAACTACCTGAAGCCGCTGTTCCTGATCGCCGAGTCCGGCATCACGCCGGCGGAGGAAATGCTGCGTGCCTACGAACGGCGCTGGAAGGGCGACATCGACCCGGTGTTCCAGGAATACGCCTACTGAGGCGCTGCCGCCTATCCGGCCAAACTCGGGATCAACTGGTCGAGCAGCCGGAACGACGACTGGCAAACCTTCTTGAGGTTGGTGGAGAAATCGGCCGGCGCGCTTTCGCCGGCGGTATCGGATAGCCCGCGCACGACGACGAACGGCAGTTTGGAGAGATCGCAGGTATAGCCGACCGCCGCGCCCTCCATTTCCGTCGCCAAGGCGGCGAACTCGCGCTGCAACCAGCGCAGCGTATCCGAGTCCTTGATGAAGCGGTCGCCCGAAACGATCGTGCCGATCATCAGATTGGGCCGGCCGGCCGTCGCGTCGGCGAAGGCGACATCATAGGCCTTGGCGGTGGCGTCGATCAGTTTTGGATCGGACTGGATCATGCGGTCGCGGTCGGGGAGCTCGCCGTGGCGGCGCCCGAATGCGGTCAGGTCGACGTCGAACTGGATCAGGTGGCTGGCGATGATGAGATCGCCAACCGCCATGTTGGGCAGGAGCCCGCCGGCAACGCCCGAGAACACCAGCCGATCAGGCCGGTAGAGGTCGATCAGCATCTGCGTGCAGATGGCGGCATTGACCTTGCCGATGCCGCACTTGGCGAGCGCGATGTCGGTGCCGCCGTAGTTGCCGAGCGAAACCCGGATACCGGCGTGTTCGGCCTCGGCGGTGACGGCGAGGCGCCCGCGCAGCAGCGCAAGCTCGTCTTCCATGGCGCCGATGACCGCCAGCATGTTCGTCTCCTCAGGTCGGATGCAGAGCGCGAGCTTACGCCGCTCAGGTGCCGGGCGAAAGGAACTTCTCGATCAGGTCGGCGACGTCCTCGGCATAGAGATCGAGGAAAAAGTGGTCGGCGTCGCCGACGAGGCCGAAGCTCAAGCGCTCGCCGTCGGCCATCGGCTTGACACGCTCGGGCAGCCCCCTGACCACGGTATCCTTGCCGCCCGCCACCACCAGCGCCGGCACCTTGAGTTCTTTGAGAATCGAGGGCGTGTCGAAACGCGGGTCGGGCTTGTAGTAGGAGACGAAGGTAGCGGCGGCGACGTCCGCTTCGGGGCAATATAGCAGCCCGACCTTCGGCATCATCTCAGCGCCCTTGCCCGCCGTCACCAACGCCTCGGCCTTGGCCAGCACCGCCGCCAACGGCTGCTTGTGCATGCGCTCGAAGCCGGCGGCGGCAGCCTTGGCATCGAAGGTGGCCGGCGCCAGCAGTACCAGGCGCTTGATGCCGGGATCGGCGGTCTCGGTAGCGTAGCGCGTCGCCTGGTTGCCGCCGCGCGAATGGGCGAAGAGGGTAATGTCGCCGGCACCCTTCTCTTTCAGCCACTTGACCCAGAGCCCGATCTCGCCGAGCGCATCCAGGTGATGATGGCGATGCGGCACCTTGCAGTCGTACATGCCGTGGCGGTCGTCGAGGCCGAGGCTCAAATTGACCGCCAGCGTCGAGACGCCGCGTTCGTTCAGGGTGCCGGCCAGGTTCTTGATGGTGTCCATGGCGTTGTGCGCGAGGGTGCCGTGCACCATCAGCACGACGCCGTCCGTCATCGCCTTGTCCTTGGCGAGGGCGAGTTCGCCGTTGAGCGTCAACGCGCCCGCCTTGATCTTGACCTCTTCCGCCCACGCCGGCGCCCAGCCCGGCGCCCAGCCGAGCAACGCGAAGACGAGCAATGCGGCGAACAGCTTGCGATGACGCATGATCTTTACCTCCCCACATGGCGGCCGGCCCACAGATGCCACGGGACCGGACCGGGGCCAGCATAGGGCCCGGCGGGCATACATTCTACATTTATATATTGTAAGTCAGTTGGGCAGCGGCCCCTTGGACTGGACCATCGGCACGAAGGCGACCGGCAGCATCTGGTCGACGGCGACCTTGCCGGCGGCGTCCTTGCGGACCACGCTGAGCGTCTGGCGATCGTGCGCCCGGCCGACCGGCACCACCATGCGCCCGCCCGGTTTCAACTGGTCGATCAATGCCTGCGGAACCTTTGGCGGCGCCGCCGTCACCATGATCGCATCGAACGGCGCTTCCTTGGGCCAACCGTTGTAGCCGTCGCCGGTGCGGACCGAAATATTGCCATGGCCCAAATCGGCAAGCCGCTTCGCGGCCGCTTCGGAAAGAGCACGCACGATCTCGACGGTGTAGACCCGACCTGCGGGCAGCATCTCGGCCAGCACCGCCGCCTGGTAGCCCGATCCGGTACCGATCTCGAGAACGCGCTCGGTGCCGCTGAGATCGAGCAGGTCGGTCATCAGCGCCACGATGTAGGGCTGCGAGATGGTCTGGCCGTGGCCGATGGCCTGCGGCCGGTTGACGTAGGCGGCGGGCTCGTGCTCGGGCTTTACGAAGAGATGGCGCGGCACCCGCGCCATGGCCGCCATGACGGCATCCGAGAACGCCGCGCGGCCGGTCCAGTTCGCGGTTTCGCGCGCGTTCTTGGCGATCTCGTCGAGGAGCTTCTTGTGCGCGGTCTCGCGCCTCTCAGGGTCCATGGCTCAGCTTAGCACGGAGGCCGGCGTCAAACCGGCGTCAGCCAGCCGCGCTTGTCGGCGACGCGGCCCTCGACCAGGTCGAAGTAGGCCTGCTGCATGCGCCGGGTCACCGGCCCGGGCATGCCGTCGCCGACGGTGAAGCCGTCGATGTTGACGATCGGCGTGACCTCCCAGGCGGTACCGCAGAAGAACAGTTCCTCGGCGGCGTAAAGTTCGCTGCGGTCGATGTCGCGTTCGAGCGGGTCGAGGCCGAGTTCCTCGCGGCAGAGCGTGAGTACGCTGTCACGGGTGATGCTCTCCAGGATGCTCGACGTCACCATCGGCGTTATCGGCCGGCCGCCGCGCACCATGAAGAAGCACATGCCGGGGCCCTCGGCGACGTGGCCCTTGGCGTTCAACATCAGCGCGGTGTCGTAGCCGTCGGTTTTGGCCTGGACCGAGGCGAAGCGGGAGTTGTTGTAGTTGGCGTGCGCCTTGACCCGCGTCGGCATGGAGATGTCCTGAAGGCGCTGCCACGACGATACCTGCACCTTGCAGCCCTGCGCGACGAACTTGGGCCTGGGCTTCTGCACGGCGGTGACGCAGGCGGCGATGGGGCCTAAGGATCCGGACTCGCCGGCGCCGTCGACGTAGACGGTCGGGCGCACGTGCACGGTCTCGCGAAAGCCGTTGCGGCGCACCACCTCGAGGCAGGGTTCCCAGAGCTCGTCGCGGGTGAAGATGCGCTCGAAGCGCATGACGCGCTGCGAATACTCCAGTCGCGCCAGATGGGCGTCGAGCCGGAAGATGTTCATGCCATTATCCGAGTTGTAGGCGCAGATGCCCTCGAACACGCCGGCGCCGTATTTCACCGCCGGCGAGAACACGTGCACCTTGGCGTCGGCCCAGGGTACGTACTCGCCGCCGAAGTAGACCGTCAGCTTTTCGAAATCCGTCGCCATGATAAATCCTCCCCCGGCCTGATCGCCGGCCGCCCCCACGTTGCGCCATCGCGGGCGCCTGGGCAAGGGGTTGCGAAGCGCGGCGATGCGCGCCATATCAGTGCCGGAATTTTCCAAACCTCTTGAACGTAACAACGGAATCGAAGCCATGAGCAAGGAAACCTTTTCGTTCCAGGCGGAAGTGAGCAAGCTGCTCGACATCGTCGCGCACTCCCTCTACAGCCAGAAGGAAATCTTCCTGCGCGAGCTCATCTCCAACGCATCCGACGCCTGCGACAAGCTGCGCTACGAAGCACTGACCAATCCGGCGCTGACCGAGGGCTCGGCGCCCTACCAGATCACGCTCCGCGCCGACAAGAAGGCGAAGACGCTGACCGTCACCGACAACGGCATCGGCATGAACCGTCAGGACCTGGTCGAAACGCTGGGCACCATCGCGCGATCCGGCACCCAGGCGTTTATGGAAGCAATGGCGGCGGCGCGCGGCGACGCCAAGAAGAAACGCGGCGACGTCGACCTGATCGGCCAGTTCGGCGTCGGCTTCTATTCCGCCTTCATGGTCGCCGAAAGGATCGAGGTGACGACCCGGCGCGCCGGCGACGACAAGGCCTGGCTCTGGATTTCCGACGGACGCGGCGAGTTCACCGTCGAGGAAGCGGCGCGTGACGGCCACGGCACCGATGTCGTCGTGTTCCTGAAGAAGGACGACAAGGAATACCTGGAGCCGATGCGCATCCGCACCATCGTCAAGACCTACTCAGACCACATCGGATTGCCGGTGGTGCTGGCGGGTGACGGCAAGGACCTGGCCGACGAGACGCTGAACACGGCATCCGCCATCTGGACGCGCCAGAAGAAGGATATCTCGGACGACGACTACATGGAGTTCTACCACCACGTCAGCCACATGTTCGACGACCCGTGGCTGAAACTGCACAACCGTGTCGAGGGCGTGCAGTCCTACACCAGCCTGTTGTACGTGCCGTCGTCGCGGCCGTTCGACCTGTTCCACCCGGAACGCAAGAGCCAGCTAAAACTCTACGTCAAACGCGTCTACATCACCGACAACTGCGACGAACTGCTGCCGGGCTATTTCCGCTTCGTCCGCGGCATCGTCGATTCGGAAGATCTGCCTTTGAACATCAGCCGTGAGATGCTGCAGCACAACCCACAGCTTCAGCGTATCCGGAAGGCTCTGACCAAGCGGCTGTTCACCGACCTTGCTAAGAAGGCGGAGGGCGCGGCCGAGGAATACGCGACCTTCTGGGAGAACTTCGGCGCGGTCCTCAAGGAGGGGCTCTACGAGGACTTAGAGCACCGCGAGCAGCTGTTCGAACTGGCGCGCTTCCGCTCCACCGGCGCCGACGGGCTTTCGTCGCTGAAGGACTACATCGGGCGCATGAAGGAAGGCCAGGATGCCATCTATTACATCACCGGCGAGGACGCCCACCAGGTGGCGCAGAGCCCGCAGCTCGAAGGTTTCAAGGCCAAGGGCATCGAGGTGCTGCTGCTGACCGACCCGGTCGACGAGTTCTGGGTGCCTTCGGTCGGCGAATACGAAGGCAAGGCGTTCAAGTCGGCGACGCGCGGCAACGTCGATCTCTCCGCGGTCAAGGATACCGACGCCAAGGAGAAGGATGACAGCGAGAAGAAAACCGACACGCCCGACATCGCGCCCCTGATCGCGCGCTTCAAGCTGGCACTCGGCGACGCGGTCAAGGACGTGCGCGCGTCCGAGCGCCTGACCGACAGCCCGGTCTGCCTGGTCGCCGACGAGGGCGATCTCGACATCCATCTCGAGCGCATCCTGAAACAGCACAAGCAGCTTTCCCAGGCGACACCCAGGGTCATGGAGATCAACCCGAAGCACGCTTTGATCGGCAAGCTCGCCGAGCGCGCACTCACCGCCGGCGGCCAGGACAGCATCCTGGACGACGCCGCCATGCTTTTGCTCGACCAGGCGCGCATCGTCGAAGGCGAGTCCCTGGCCGATCCGCTGGCGTTCTCACGCCGCATGGCCAAGGTGATGGAAAAAGGGCTGGCGGCTGGTTAGGCGGCCCGGCTTGCCGGCGCCCCTCGTAAAGCAGAAGGCCGGCTACGTCCCTGCCAGCGCGCCAGCAGGGTGCGCAGATCGGAAGGTGTGACCCCGTCGCGTGCCATCACGGCGTGCACGATGGGATCGGAGAGAACATCACCGAGCGGGGGCTCGCCGGCAAGGGCGTCGGCGCCGAGAATTCGGGTTTGATCGGTCATGTCTCGGCACCTCCTCGATGGGTTCGAAAAGCAAGGTACGCGGAGAATGTGACGCGATCGTGGCGAGGTTGTGAAATCTTGCGGGTATTTGGCTCAGGAGCCGGTCGGTGCCAGCCGCGCGGCGCCGACGATGCGCCGCGAGCCCTGCATCTGGACGAACACGGCACAGGATTCGCCGGCGTCCTTGCCCTCGGGCAGGGCGATCGGAACGGTCTTGGCCTCGCCCTTCCACAGCGCCACCGGCGTCATCTTGCGCACCACGTTGTGGTAGGAGAGCGTGTGGCCGCCGTTCTCGCCGCGCTTCACTTTGACGTCGTGCTTGCGATCGAAATAGACGGCAAAGACCTCGGCGGTGGCGTCGAGCGAACTGGCCGGCAGCTTGATCTCGGCGCCGGCGCCGGTGCGCTTGAGTTCGACCGCGACGTGCGCGTCGGCAAGGGCGCGCTTGAGCAGCGAATTGACCTCGCCTTCGTTGGAGCCGACCGCCTGATATGCGCCGTCGATGACGATCTGCGGCGTGTAGACGTACTTGAGCTGGAAATGCGCCGCGTAGTCACGCTGGCGGTTGCCGTTTGACGGTTTGGCGAAGACGTCCTTCCAGCCGATGTAGTCCCAGTAGTCGACATGTACCGATAGCGCCAGGACGTCTTCACGCGCCGCCAGCGTACCCAACAGCCGGTCCGCCGGCGGACAGGACGAACAGCCCTGCGAGGTGAACAGTTCGACCACCGCGAGCGGCTTGTCGGCGGCGGCAAGCGGCCCGGCGGCGTAGACCGCGAGGAGCGCGAAGACAGCGACGAAGGTACGTGTGATCTTAAGCATGACCCTGCCTAGCGCGAAGCGGGGGCACGAGGCCAATCACATCGCGGTGATATCGCGGTGATGGCGCCATGCCCCCAAACAGGGTCACGCAGACGTGAACGTTCGCAGTTGCAAACGGCCGACGGTCAGGCCGCCTTGCGCAGATTTCCGAGCACGAACTGCAGGATACCGCCGGCGAGGTAGTAGTCGACCTCGTCGAGCGTATCGATGCGGCAGAGCAGCTTGGTCTCCTGGGTCGAGCCGTCCTTGCGGTGGACGCGGAGCGTCACATCCATGCGCGGCTTGATGCCGTCGGCGAGGCCGACCAGGTCGAAGGTTTCGGTGCCGTCGAGGTTCAGCGTCTTGCGGCTCTCGCCGTTCGTGAACACCAATGGCAACACGCCCATGCCGACCAGGTTGGAGCGGTGAATGCGCTCGAAGCTCTCGACGATGACGGCGCTGACGCCCAAGAGGCGCATGCCCTTGGCCGCCCAGTCGCGGCTCGACCCGGTGCCGTACTCGGTGCCGCCGAACACCACCAGCGGCACGCCCTCGGCCTTGTAGCGCATGGCCGCGTCGTAGATCGACATGACCTCGCCCGACGGATGGTGCGTGGTGACGCCGCCTTCCGTTCCCGGCGCCATCTCGTTCTTGATGCGGATGTTGGCGAAGGTGCCGCGCATCATCACCTCGTGGTTGCCGCGGCGCGAACCGTAGGAGTTGAAGTCCTGCGGGCGCACCTGGTGTTCGAGCAGATAGTTGCCGGCGGGGCCGTCCTTTTTGATGGAGCCGGCCGGCGAGATGTGGTCGGTGGTGATCGAAGCGCCGAGCAGGGCCAGCGGACGCGCCGCCATGATGTCGTGCGCCTCGCCGGAGACCTCCTCGTCGATGAAGAACGGCGGATGCTGGATGTAGGTCGAACCGGGCGACCACTTGTAGGTCTCCGACGCGGTGGTCTTGATCTTCTTCCAGTTCTCCTCGCCGTCGAGCACGTTGGCGTAGCGCGCACGGAACATCTCCGGCGTCAGCACCGAGGAGATGTAGGTTTCGATCTCCTTGTTGGTCGGCCAGATGTCCCTGAGGAAGACGTCCTTGCCGTCGCTGTCCTTGCCGAGCGAGTCGTTGACCAGATCGACGTTCATGTTGCCGGCCAGCGCGAAGGCGACGACCAGCGGCGGCGAGGCCAGGTAGTTGGCCTTGGTCCAAGGGCTGACGCGGCCCTCGAAGTTGCGGTTCGACGACAGCACGGCGGCGACCACCAGGTCGTTGTCCTCGACCGCGTCGATCAGGCTCTCGTCGATCATACCGGAGTTGCCGATGCACGCCCCACAGCCATAACCGACCAGGTTGAAGCCGAGCGCATCGAGATGCGCCTGCAGACCGCCCTGTTCCAAGTAGTCGCTGACCACCTGGCTGCCCGGCGCCAGCGACGTCTTGACCCAGGGCTTCGACTTCAGACCCCTCTCATGCGCCTTCTTGGCGACCAGACCGGCGGCAACCAGCACGGCAGGGTTCGACGTGTTGGTGCAACTGGTGATGGCGGCGTACATGACCGCGCCCTCGGCGATCTCGTAGCCGGCGTCGGCCACCTTGACGGTCTTCTGGTCCTTGCGGCCACCGGCCATGTCGGGGAATTGCTTCTTGAAGGTCGCGGCGGAAGCGTCGAGACGGATGCGGTCCTGCGGGCGCTTCGGGCCGGCGATGGAGGCGACAACGTCGGCGAGGTTCAGTTCCAGCGTGTCGGTGAACACCGGATCGGGCGAAGCGGAGTCGCGCCACATACCCTGCGCCTTGGCGTAGGCCTCGACCAACTTGACCCGCTGCGGGTCGCGACCGGTGAAGGTCATGTAGTCGAGCGTCGCCTGGGTTATGGGGAAGAAGCCACAGGTGGCACCGTACTCGGGCGCCATGTTGGCGATGGTCGCCTGGTCGGCGATGGTCAGGTTGTCGAGACCGGGGCCATAGAATTCGACGAACTTGTTGACCACGCCCTTCTTGCGCAGCATCTCGACCACCGTCAGCACGAGGTCGGTCGCGGTGGTGCCTTCGGTCAGCGAGCCAGCGAGCCTGAAGCCGATGACGTCCGGAACCAGCATGGAGATCGGCTGGCCGAGCATGACGGCTTCCGCCTCAATACCGCCAACGCCCCAGCCTAGCACGGAAAGGCCGTTGACCATGGTGGTGTGGCTGTCGGTGCCGACCAGGGTGTCGGGGAAGGCGATCTCGCGGCCGCCCTCTTCCTGGGTCCAGACCACCTGGGCGAGGTATTCGAGGTTGACCTGGTGGCAGATACCGGTGCCCGGCGGCACCACGCGCATGTTCTTGAACGCGCCCTGGCCCCACTTCAGGAACTCGTAGCGTTCCTGGTTGCGCTCGAACTCCAGTTTGACGTTCTTGGCGAAGCTGTCCTTGCCGCCGGCGAAATCGACCATCAGGGAGTGGTCGATGACCAGATCGACCGGGGAGAGCGGGTTGATCTTCTGCGGGTCGCCGCCGGAATCGACCATGGCATCGCGCATGGAGGCCAGATCGACGACGGCCGGCACGCCGGTGAAGTCCTGCATCAAGACGCGGGCCGGACGGTAGGCGATCTCCTGATCGGAGGCGCCGCTATCGGCCCAGGCCGCCACCGCCTTGACGTCGTCGACGCTGACCGTACGGCCGTCTTCGCGCCTGAGCAGGTTCTCCAGCAACACCTTGAGGGAAACCGGCAGCTTGGCGATGTCGCCCAGCCCGGCTTCTGCGGCCGCTTCGAGGCTGAAATAATCGTATTCCTTGTTGCCGACCTTCAAGGTGCGGCGCACTTTCAAGCTGTCACGACCGGTAACGGACAAGGCAAATCTCCCGTCTGGGCACACCGGCCGGACCGAGCATGGTGCCGAGGCGGAACCGGAGGCATGCATTAAGAAAATTGGCGCATTCTAGAAACATATATGGTCTGGGACTTCCAGCTTTTCACACATCCATGAAACGCCATGCGTTCCGCGCAGGGGGCCGTGACTCTGCCGTGAAACGCTTACGTTTACGTAAAAGTAAATTTTTTCGATCGCCGCACCTTTGCGCTTGAGAACCAAACCGTCCTTCTCCAATATGCTAGCGCTGGAAATAAAAACGATAATCCAGCGGAGCTCCGATCGCCGGATCGTGTATGCGCGGCACGGAGAACGAAGACCGGAGAAAAAAACAAGGCCGGGGAGAGAGGCTCATGACAGGGAGCAACGCCGAGAGTTTGGCGGCGGATACCTTTCCGAAATTGTTGGTCCGCAACGCGGCTATCCGCGGTGCGCGCACAGCCATGCGCGAGAAGGACTTCGGCATCTGGCAAAGCTGGACTTGGGCCGAAGTCGCCGATGAGGTACGCGCGCTCGCCTGCGGGCTGAAGGCGCTCGGCGTCGGCCCCGGCGACAAGGTCATGGTGTGCGGCGACAACCGCCCCCGGCTCTACTGGTCGCTGACCGCGGTGCAAGCTGCCGGCGGCATTCCGGTGCCGGTCTACCAGGACTCGGTCGCCGACGAGATGCAATATATCTACGAGCACGCCGAGGCGCGCTTCGCCATCGTCGAAAACCAGGAACAGGTCGACAAGGTGCTCGAGATCAAGGACAAGATTCCGTCCCTCGAACACGTCATTTACGACGACCCGCGCGGCCTCAAGGATTACGATTACGGCTTCCTGCACAGCTTCGAGGCGATCCAGGCCAAGGGCCGCAAGTACGACGCCGACAATCCGAAGTTCTACGACGATGCGGTCGCTTCGAAATCCGGCGCCGACATCTGCATCATGCTCTACACGTCTGGCACCACCGGGCGCCCCAAGGGCGTCATGCTCAGCTTCGACAACATGATCATCACGTCGGGCAATTGCTCCGAGCTCGAAGGCCTGACCGACAAGGACGACATCCTGGCCTACCTGCCGATGGCCTGGATCGGCGACAACATCTTCTCCTACGCCCAGTCCTACGTCACCGGCTACTGCGTCAATTGCCCGGAAAACAGCGATACCGTGCTCGAGGACCTGCGCGAGATCGGCCCCAGCTACTTCTTCGCACCGCCGCGTATCTTCGAAAACATCCTGACCACGGCGATGATCCGCATCGAGGACGCCGCCCAGATCAAGCAGAAGATGTTCCATTACTTCATGGGCGTCGCCAAACGGGTCGGCCTCGACGTGCTCGACGGCAAGCCCGTGTCGTTCACCGACAGGCTGCTCTATTGGCTCGGCGGCATTCTGATTTACGCGCCGCTGAAGAACGTGCTCGGGCTTTCCAATATCCGCCTGGCCTACACCGGCGGCGTCGCCATCGGCCCCGATCTCTTTGTCTTCTACCGCTCGCTCGGCATCAATCTGAAGCAGATTTACGCCTCGACCGAGGCGGCGGTGTTCATCACCATCCAGCGCAACGGCGAAGTGCGGCCGGAAACTTCCGGCAAGCCCGCGCTTGGCGTCGAACTTAAGATCGCCGAGGACGGCGAAGTGATGTTCCGCAGCCCCGGCGTGTTCGTCGCCTACTATAAGAACGACGAAGCGACACAGTCGACCAAGACGGCCGACGGGTGGGTGCATACCGGAGACGCCGGCTACATCGACGAGAACCAGGACCTCCGCATCATCGACCGCTCCAAGGACGTCGGCAAACTGACCAACGGTGCGCTGTTCGCGCCCAACTTCATAGAAAACAAGCTGAAGTTCTTCCCGCACATCCGCGAAGCCGTCACTTTCGGCCACGATCGCGACCACGTCTGCGCCTTCATCAACATCGACCTGGAGTCGGTCGGCAACTGGGCGGAACGGCGCGGCTTGGCTTATTCGGGCTATACCGATCTCGCCGGCCAGAACATGGTCTACGACCTGATCCAGGAGTGCGTGGAATCGGTCAACAAGGACCTCGCCGAAGACGACAACCTGAAATCCTCGCAGATCAAACGCTTCCTGATCCTGCACAAGGAACTGGATGCCGACGACGGCGAATTGACCCGGACCCGCAAGGTGCGCCGGAACGTCGTCGTCGAGCGCTATGGCCAGTTGATCGACGCGCTTTATTCAACCGAAGACCACTGCGAAGTGGAAGCCCAGGTCACCTTCGAAGACGGCCGGACGGGTACAATTCGAGCGGATCTGAAAATCCGCGATGCTCAGGTCGCCGGAGCGCCGTCGGCCATGGCCGCCGAGTAAGATACAGGGGAGAACCGCTTCATGGCTCACGAACGGCGCGCAGGCGATGTCATTCTCAACGTCGAGAACGTCAGCCTCGCGTTCGGCGGCGTCAAGGCGCTGACCAACATCTCCTTCGATGTGCGCGAGCGCGAAATCAGGGCGATCATCGGCCCCAACGGCGCCGGCAAGAGCTCCATGCTCAACTGCATCAACGGCTTCTACAAGCCGACCGAGGGCACCATCACGTTCAAGGGCGAGTCGCACAGCCAGATGGAAACCCATCAGGCGGCCAGTCAGGGAATCGCGCGCACCTTTCAGAACATCGCGCTGTTCAAGGGCATGACGACCCTCGACAACGTAATGACCGGCCGCAACCTGAAAATGAAGAAGAACTTCCTGTGGCAGGCGCTCTATTGGGGGCCGGCGCTGAAGGAAGAGCTGGAGCATCGCGAGGCGGCGGAGCGCGTCATCGACTTCCTGGAAATCGAATCGATCCGCA
>JAYOXJ010000031.1:17121-17712 GCA_038152725.1 Rhodospirillaceae bacterium | reverse complement strand
TGTCGAACGTTAAGGTCGGAGACTGGCAGAACATCATCGACTCACTCTCCCGTACTCTTCGTCCGGAGCCGGAAAAAGTCGTCAAGGCGCAGACGGCGACTTTCAACATCGGCACCATCTACCGCCGCCAGGCCATCGACCTGAACTATTTGACGTCCGTTATCGAGGAAGGCATCAAAGGCATAGATGCGCTTGCGGGGACACAGGTCATGTTGTTGGAGGACCGGCTGGTGATCGCACTGCCGGGCGATCTGCTGTTTCAGGCGGGGCGCGCAGATATGACGGAAGGTGCCCGTGAGGCAATGTTCGTTTTCGGCGGCTTGTTGCGCAACATAGGCAACGAAATCGGCGTCAATGGCCATACCGACCCGACACCGCCGGCAGGCGGCGCCTACCTCTCCAACTGGGAACTCTCGACGGCGCGCGCCGCCGCGGTCGCCAACGCGCTCCGGCGGGCCGGCTACGAGGACGACATCATTGCCTTCGGATATGCCGACAGCCGCTATCGCCAGTTGCCCGCCATGGACGAGGAGCGCCGCCGCGGCCTGGCGCGCCGCGTCGATATCGTGATCCCACCGACCGCCGTCGGGG
>JAYOXJ010000031.1:16593-17111 GCA_038152725.1 Rhodospirillaceae bacterium | reverse complement strand
CCAGGATACATTGTCGGTCAGCGCGATCACCTTAAACGGCTTTTCGCGCCCTAGGCTAGCGCCCTTACCCAAATCGTTGGCCATATGACTGGCAGTAGAGGCGCTGCCCCCGTTGCCGCAGAGAAAAACCTGCTGGCCGGCCTGGCGCGCCGCGTCGATATCGTGATCCCACCGACCGCCGTCGGGGTGTCGCGATGACGCGCTCGTGGCTCGCAATCTGGTTTTCCGTGCTGGTCGCCTGGGGCGCGAACGCAGTCGCGCCGGCATTGGCTGAACAGGTCGGTGTTCGCGCGGCCCGCACCAACGATTACGGCCAGATCGTCTTTATCTGGCAGACCCCCGTCACGCACGACCTCGATATCGAGAAGCGGCGTCTCACCGTGCGCTTCGGCCGGCCGCTCGAAGCCTCGTACCAACGCGTGCTCGGCGAGTTGAAGAGCTATGTCGAATCGGCCCAACCGGGAGCCGATGGCCGCAGCGTCAGTTTCCGGCTGAGAGGCGATTTCGACGCCTACAGT
>JAYOXJ010000031.1:1784-16583 GCA_038152725.1 Rhodospirillaceae bacterium | reverse complement strand
AACCGGCAAAGCCGAAGGCCGCGCCGGCACCGGCGAAGGCGGAAAGTTCCGTCGCCGTCGTGCGCCGACAGGTCGCTGCACAGGAGGCGGCGAGCGGCAGCCTCGCCAAGGTAGGCGTGCGTACCGGCCAGCATCCTGATTATTCCCGGATCGTGTTCGATTGGCGCGACGCGGTGAAGTACGAGGTGGCCAACGCCAATGGCGTCGTGCGGGTGACGTTCCAGCAGGCCGCCGATCTTCAGGTCGCGGACATCAATCGCAATCCGCCGCCATTTGTCGGCGGCATTCGCGCACGGGCCGGCAACGGCGCGACGGTGGTTACGCTGACGGTACCCAAGTCATCCCAGATCAAGCATTTTCTCTCCGGGCCGAAGGTGGTGCTCGACGTCAGGCGGCCGACCGGTAGCGAGGAGATCGTCGCCCTGCCGCCAGAAGCTGCGCCGGCGAGTGCTCCTCCAAGATCGGAAACCGAGACGGCGGAAGCACCCAAGGCCACCCAGTCTGCACCCGCGCCGCCGCCGGCGACGGCACCGGCAAAACCGCCGGTGGCGAGCCAGACCTTGCCGCAGCCTCCCGGTGCCGCCAATCAACAGGCCAGTGCGTGGACGTCCCAGGCGACGCGGCAGGCGGCCCTGCAACAGGCGGCACCTGCGCCGGCCGAGGGCCAGCCGGTCGCATTGACCCCGGCGACCATCAAGCCCGGCCAGCAGTCGCCCGTCGTTAAGGCCGAGCCGGAAAAGGGCCCGGACGGAAAGCCGGTTCCACCGCCGCTGCCGGCCGATCCGTCGACCGGGGTCAAGCTCCGCTTTGACTGGGATGAGCCAGTTGCCGCCGCTGTGTTTCGCCGCGTCGGTTTCGTCTGGGTGATTTTCGACAAGGCGACCAAGGTCGATACCGATGCGCTGATTCGCGCCGGCGGCCAGATCATTCGCTCGATCGACCAGGCGCAGACGCCACAGGGCACGGTGTTGCGGATGGCGACGCTCCGAGACGTCAACCCGACCATGGCGCGTGACGGACTCAGCTGGATTTTGGAATTCCGCCGCCAGGAGATGCGCCCGGCAACGCCGATCGAGGTCAAGGCGCAGCCCGACTCGCCGGTCGGTGCCCGAGTCTTCCTGCCGGTGCCGGAGCCCGGTAAGCCGATCGGCATCACCGACCCGATGGTCGGCGACAACCTCGTCGTCGTGCCGGTGATCCCGCTCGGCCATGGTGTCGCCGAGGCTTACGAGTACCCGCAACTCGAAGTGCTGCCATCGGCCCAAGGCATCGTCGTGCGCTCCAAGATCGATGATCTCCGGGTGCGTCCGTTGCGTCAGGGCATCGAATTGACGTCCACGACCAAGCTGGCGATTTCACCTGTTTCCGGCGATGTAGCCGCCGGCGCCAAGCTGGCCGCGCTGAAGCCGCTGGAGAAGTTGCTCGATCTGGAATCCTGGGAGGTCAAGAATTTGGCGGATTTCAACAAGCGCAAGCAGGCGCTGCAATCCGACCTGATCCAGAGCCCGACCTCGCAACGCGAGACCAAGCGCATGAACATGGCGAAGTTCTACTTCTCCAACGGTTTCCATGCCGAGGCCCTTGGCATCCTGGCGCGTCTGCAGGCGGAACGCCCGGAGATTGCCGATGACGGAGAATTCCGGCTGATCCGTGGCGCCGTCAGCTATTTCCTCGGTCGTCTTTCCGATGCCGCCGCCGATCTGTCGCACGCCAGTCTCGACAACAATGACGAGGCCAATTTCTGGCGCGCCGCGGTTATCGCCGGGTCCGGCGATCTGCTTGCCGCCGCCGCGGAATTGCGGCGCACCGGTGGCCTCACGCGTGCTTATCCGAAGGCGCTCAAGCTGCCGATGGGGACACTGGTGGCGGAGGCCGCAGTCGAGGTTGGCGACATCAAGACTGCCAAAGCCTTCATCAAGGCGCTCAATGCCGCCAAGCCGACTGTGATCGAAAAGGCCGACCTCGATTTCGTCGAGGGCAAGGTGCTCAACGTCGGCGGTGACGTCGATGGCGCGATCGCCAAGTGGGAGGCCGTGATCAACTCCCGCAACCGGCCGGCGCGAGCGCGGGCAACGGTGGCGCGCATGAACCTGATGCTCAAGCTCGAGCGGACGAAACCCGACCAGGCCATAGCGGAACTCGAAAAGCTGCGCTACGCGTGGCGCGGCGACGAGTTCGAATTCCGCCTGCTCAGGCGTCTGGGCGGGCTCTATCTCGACGAAGGCATATATCGGAACGGCCTGGAAGCATTGCGTCAGGCGGCGACCTACTACCGCGAAAACGAAGAAGCGCCTCAGGTCACCGAACAAATGGCGGATGTATTCGCTCGGCTCTACCTCGGCAACGCCGCGGACACGATGCCGGCCGTCACCGCCATCGCGGTTTACCGCGAATTCAAGGAACTGACGCCGGCCGGCGCCAAGGGCGACGAAATGATCCGCAAGCTCGCTGACCGGCTGGCCAGCGTCGATCTGCTGGATCAGGCCGCCGAGATACTCGAAGGCCAGATCCGGTTTCGGCTGAGCGGTCCGCTTAAGGCGGAAGTCGGAGCCCGGCTTTCGGTCATCTATATGTTCGCCCAGGAATACAACAAAGCGCTGGCGGCGCTGGACACGACCAACGAGTCTGGGATCGACGCTGCCCTCGAAACCCAGCGCCGTCATTTGCGCGCGCGCGCCATGATGGGTGCCGGCCAGGAGCAGCAGGCGCTCGAGTTGCTGAAGCGCGACAAGGAAGCCGGTGCCGACATGCTGCGCGCCGAGATCTTCTGGAAGGGAGGAGACTGGGCCAACGCCTCCAAGGCGCTTCGCCTAGTCGCGCAATCGAGCGGCGCGGTCAAGGAGAAGCCGCTCAACCCCGAACAGGCGACGAATATCCTGAACTATGCGATTTCGCTGACGCTCTCAGGTAATGAGCGCGGATTGAGCAGGGTCCGCGCGGATTACGGTCGCGCCATGGAGGCGACACGTCTCAAGCACGCATTCCGTCTGGTCACCGCGCCGACTTCGCTGGGGTTGATTTCACCGGAAAGCGTGGCGCAGCGGGTGAAACTGGCCGAGAACTTCAAAACCTTCCTCGGCGAATACAAGCGGAGGCTCAAGGAACGCGGCTTGAGTGGGCTGACGGACTGGAGCGCCGATGCCGGCCCGGCCAAGGGTGGTGCTGCAAAGGGCGGCGCCTGAACGGCCAACTTATTTATCAGTATCCTCAGCGTCTTTTCATAATCTAACGGTCATCCGGCAGCGATTAGGCGGTCGTCGAGATAGGCTCTGTTGATCATCGCTGCGCCGAGGCCTGGGCGCGCCGCCTCCAGCGTCAGCAGGCAATTGCTGAACGAATATCCGGCATAGGGATTGATGTCGTCCATGCCGTTGGCGGCCAGCCACAAGCGCCAGTATTCACGCGTCCGCGCCGAATGCAGCAGCGGCAGCGTACGCAGGTCGGCCGGGCCATTGTCCGCTGCCATAGCGGACGCCGGCATCGATTTTTTCCGTATTGAAGTTGACCAGCCGATAGCTGGTCGAGATCTCGATGTTCAGTTCCGGGTGTAATTCACGGATGGCGCCGAGGCGGGGGATGAGCCAGCGCGTCGCGAAAATCGGCAGGACGCTCAGTCTCAGCGTATCGCCGTCGGCGCGCATGCAAATCTGGTCGGTCGCCGCCAGGAGTCTACGCCAACCTAACGAAACATTCCGACTGGACCGTACAACATCAGCTCACCCCAGGAATTAAGCCAAATCGAAAGTACATGCCGTCATAAAATTTATCGCTTTTAAAGCGGTAGCACCACGCTGAACTCGTGAGCAAGCTGATATTGCCGGGCGGAATCCTGCCGTCTGCCGTTCCAGATGCGGGAATTCCGGCGTTATCCGCCTGTACCAAAGCTTCGGACCAGGGAGCCGACGATCATGTACCAGCCGTCGACCAACACGAAAAATATGATCTTGAATGGCAGCGCGATGATGATTGGCGGCAACATCATCATACCCATGGCCATCAATACCGAGGCGACAACCATGTCGATAATCAGGAATGGCAGGAAGAACAAAAACCCGATTTCGAAGGCACGGCGGAGTTCCGAGATCATGAATGCCGGGATCAGAATGCGGAGCGGCATGTTATCAGCCCGCACCGTATCGGGATCGACGCCGGCAATATCAATGAACAGGTTGAGGTCCTGTTCGCGCACGTGGCGGATCATGAAATCGCGGAACGGTATGGTCGCGCGGTCGAACGCCTCGAACTCCGTGATCTCGTCGGCGATCATCGGTTTGATCGCCGTGTCGTAGGTGCGCTCGAAGGTTGGCAGCATAATGAAGAAGGTCAGAAAAAGCGCCAATGATACCAGCACTTGGTTGGGCGGCGTCTGCTGCGTGCCTATGGCAGTACGCAGGAATGACAACACCACCACGATTCTAATGAATGACGTCACCATGACGAGGATCGAGGGCGCCAGCGAGAGAACCGTAATCAGCGCGACGATTTGAACGATACGCCCGGTGGCCTCGCCGCCGTCGCCGAAATCCAGGTTGATCTGCTGCGCCGCGGCGGGTTCGGTGATCGCCACCAAGACGAAAATCGCCGCCACCGTCATGGAGACGGCAATGGCGAGTCCGGCAACCGGCCTGATCAGGTGACGAAGTGCGTTCATGACCGGCCGTCTTCCGGCGCGGGCATCGACTCCCTGGTTGCCGCGCGTTCGAGTTGCACGGCAAAATCGGGCGTGGCGGCGATGCCGCGTTCGATCACATGCTCCGAGTTCGGGCTCAGCATCAACAGGTGCTCGACGTTGTCGCGCCGGATCAGTACCAACCGCCGCCGGCCGTCGAGCGGTGTCACCTCGACGATCGAGAGCCTGCGCGCGCCGCTTGGTTTGATGGAACTGGCGGGAAAGCCGAAACCGGCCCGCCGCGCCACTGCGGCCAGCACGCCGATCAAGGCGAGCACGAAGATGAGCGCGAGCGCGAAACGGAAATACTCTGAGATATCCATCAGACACCTCCTTCTGAGCCGTCGCCGGGGCCGCGATCAGTTCCATATGCCGACCGTGCGGCAGCCTCCAGACCGGCACCCGATAAGGCTCGGCGATGCTGCTCGCCGAGCGCTTCCGCGAGGCCGTCGAAATCCGCGAGCAACGAACGGATCGCGCTTTCAAGGATGGCTCGATCACCTTCCAGCGCATCGTCGCTCAAGTCCGCACAGACGGCGCGCACGGCATCCTCGATGCCGGCAAGCTCGACATCGCCGCCTTCAGCGACGGTCCTGCGTGCCTCTTCGACAGCGGCCTTGATCGCGTCAAGGCGGGCAGTTACGGCAGCCGCCGTCATTATGCCTTACCTTCGTGCTGCTGGTGCCACTTCTCGGCCATGTCGCGGGCGAGTTCGCTCACCGACATGGAGGCCTCGTCCTTTGCCCGGCCGTCGTTGGCCTGGTAAACGTAGACCAGAATCTCGGCGACGGCGGCAAACGCCTCGAGTGGAATTTCGTCGTCGACATCGATGGCGGACAGCAACTGCGCCAGATCGGCGTCCTCGCGTACCTTGACGCCGTTGGCGAAGGCGATCTGCAGAATCTGTTCGGCAACCCGGCCGCGGCCGCCGGCGACCACCTTGGGCGCGCGGTCGGAAGGCCGTTCGTGGGAGAGTGCCACGGCAACGGCTTCGGCCGTCGGCGGTGGCGGATTGAGATTTCCCCTCAGCGGATTGTCGTCGGCAGTCAATGCCGGCCCCCTGCGTTCGGGTTAGGAGAGTGTTCGAATCGACGAACAAGCCTAACCCTGACGGCGGCGGTTTAACAATCGGTAAAAGACGGACATTTTTTCAATGGGTTAGCGCATCGAAATCGGCGTATTTCCGGTTACGGACCGGGATTGGCCGGAATCGCTTGGACGAGGAATTGCCCTACGCCATACTTCCCGCACCGCGAAGGGGGATCGGGTGTTTCTCAGCGTCTTCGACATGTTCAAGATCGGTATCGGGCCGTCCAGTTCCCACACCATGGGGCCGATGATGGCGGCTGGGCGGTTTCTAGACCGCCTCACTGCCGACGGACTGATCGCTGCGGTCGCGCGCGTCGCCGTGACACTGCACGGATCGTTGGCGTTCACCGGCAAGGGGCACGGCACCGACGGCGCCGTCGTCCTCGGATTGCTGGGCGAAAAGCCGGAAACCATCGATCCCGACCGCGTCCCCGCGCTGCTGGAGAAGGTCGCCGCCGAAGGTGCCATCGATTTGGCGGGCAAGCACCGGGTACGTTTCGACGCGGCAACCGATCTGGTTTTCGATTTCGGACCACCGCTCCCTGGCCATGCCAATGGCATGGTGCTCTGTGCCTACGACGCCAGCGGGCGGCAATTGCTGGAACGCACCTACTATTCCATTGGTGGCGGGTTCGTGCTGTCGGGCGACGAACTCGCGGCCCGTGACGGCGAACCGGCTCACGCGGACGTGCCCTACGGCTTTCGCTCGGCCGCGGAAATGCTTGAAATGGGCAAATCCAGCGGACTTTCCATTGCCGATATGAAGCGCGCCAACGAACTTTCCCACCGCTCCGAGAGCGAACTGCAGGACGGGCTCGACGCCATATGGAACGCGATGACCAGTTGCATGGCCCGCGGTCTCCGTGAAGAGGGGAAACTGCCGGGCGGTCTCGGCGTCAAACGGCGCGCTCGGCATATTTTTAAATCCTTGGAAGCGGAAAAGGCGTCCGGGACCAACGTCCGCTTCGAGCATACGGTGATGGATTGGATCAGCCTCTACGCGCTCGCCGTCAACGAGGAGAACGCGGCCGGCGGGCGCATTGTCACCGCGCCGACCAACGGCGCCGCCGGCATCGTGCCGGCGGTCATCCGCTACTATCTCGATTTCTGTCCCGGGGCTACGCGCGACGGCATTCACAAGTTCCTGATGACGGCGGCGGCGATCGGCGGCCTGATCAAACACAACGCGTCGATCTCGGGCGCCGAGGTCGGTTGCCAAGGCGAGGTCGGCTCGGCGTCCGCCATGGCGGCCGCCGGCCTTGCCGCGGTTCTCGGCGGAACCAACGAGCAGATCGAGAATGCCGCAGAAATCGCCCTCGAACACCACCTCGGCATGACCTGCGACCCGGTCGGCGGCCTAGTGCAGGTGCCCTGTATCGAGCGCAACGCGATGGGCGCGGTCAAGGCGGTCAACGCGGCGTCGCTGGCGCTCCGGGGTGACGGCACGCATTTCGTTCCGCTCGACGCGGCGGTCGAGACCATGCGCCAGACCGGCCTCGACATGCTTTCCAAATACAAGGAAACCTCGGAGGGCGGCCTTGCCGTCAATCTGACCGCCTGCTGACCCGCCGACCCAATCGCCCCCCGATTCACCGCTTGTTAAGGAACTGGGCAGATAATGCCCACTGGAAATCAAGTGGAAACCGGTTGCCGGGCGTTCAGCCGGCCGGGGCACGGGGAAAGGCGAAAAGCCATGGATTTGAAGCCGTTGTCGCTGTTCCAGGCGGTCAAGAAACGCATGGATTGGCTGGCCCAGCGCCAGGAAGTGCTGTCCCAGAACATCGCTAACGCGGACACCCCGAAATACCGGGCGCGCGACCTGAAGCCCTACAATTTCAAGGAACTGCTGCGGCGCGAGAGCGCGCAGTTGAACATGGTCGCCAGCGAGTCGGGGCACCTGCCCGGACGGCGCAAGCGCATCCGCGATTTCTCCGAACAGAAGGAAGGCAAGCCCTTCGAGACGGCACCGGCGGGCAACTCCGTGGTGCTCGAAGAGCAGATGGCGAAGGTCGGCGAGACCGGCGCTAACTACAAGATGGCGACAAACCTCTACCGCAAGCACATCGGCATGATCCGCATGGCGCTGGGCAGCCGGAACTGACGGCGCGGACGAAAGGTAACTTCGAATGGACGATATCATCCGTACAATGCGCATTTCCGGCGCCGGCCTTCGGGTCCAGGGCGAGCGGCTTCGCGTCATCTCCCAGAACATCGCCAACGCCGACTCGCTGGCGACCGACGCCAACGGCAAGCCCTACCGGCGCAAGATCGTCACTTTCCGCAACGAGTTCGACAAGGCAATCGGGCTCGATACGGTGCGCGTCCACAAGGTCCGCCCCGACATGTCGAATTTCGGCAAGCGCTTCGATCCGAACCATCCGGCCGCCGACGCCGACGGTTATGTGCTGACGCCCAACGTCAACACGCTGATCGAAATGACCGACATGCGCGAAGCGCAGCGATCCTACGAAGCCAATTTAAACGTGATCAAGTCTTCCAAGCAGATGCTCAACAGCGCCATCGACATGCTGCGGTGACGTAAGACCAAGACGCTAGGTTCGGCCGGGCCGCCATCCGGCGGCCGGAACGGACAAACAAAATAGAACGGGAAACAGACAGGAGCCTACCATGCCGACACCGGCCCAGAGTTACATCTCCGCCGTAAAGGCCTACGACAACGCCGCCCGAGGCGAGGCTTTCGGCGCGCGGAAGTCGCGCGACGACGCGCAACCGGGCGAATTCGCCGATCTCGTGAAATCGGCGATCCAGGAAGCGGTCAAGATCGGCCAGCGCAGCGAACAGCTCTCCATCCAGGGCATCAACGACAAGGCCGACATCTCCAAGGTGGTGACCGCCGTCAACGAGGCGGAACTGACCCTGCAAACCGTCGTCACTGTCCGCGACAAGGTTCTCGACGCCTACAAGGAAATCATCCGCATGCCGATTTGAGGCGTTTGCGCTATACTTTCGACATGTCGCCGATTCGGCATCGGCTGGCTTGAAGGGCGGATGACATGAACGAAGTGACCGTGCTTGAGGTTGGGCGCGACGCGCTCTGGGTGGTCCTGAAAATCGCCGGCCCGATCATGGGGGCGGGACTGTTCATCGGTCTCTTGATCGCACTCTTCCAGGCCCTGACCACGATCCAGGAAATGACGTTGACGTTCGTGCCGAAGATTATCGTCATCTTCGCCGCCATCATCGTCTTCCTGCCGTTCATGATGACCACGATCATCGAGTTTTCCCAAACGCTGTTCGACCGCATGATCGGGCTCGGCTGACGAGGGCGAGCCGCGACGGTGCTCCAGGAACTCCTTCAACTCAACATCTTCGCCTTCCTGCTGGTCTTCGCCAGGCTCGGCACAGCCGTGTCGTTCATGCCCGGTTTCAGCGCGACCTACGTCTCCGCCAGGATGAGGCTCGCCATCGCGCTGGCGCTGAGCTTCGCAGTCATGCCGGTGATCGCGCCCAATCTGCCGGTGTTGCCAAACAACGTGCCCGATCTCGCCATCATCGTCATCGGCGAGATGATCGTCGGCTCCTTCATCGGATTGCTGGGGCGCATTCTGATCGCCTGCCTGCAGACCGCCGGTACAGTGATCGCGCTGGCGTCCTCGATGTCGAACGCTTTGGTCCAGGATCCGGTCGCCGAACAGCAGAGCTCTACGATATCCGGCTTCCTGCTCACAGTCGGCGTCGTCTTGATCTTCGTCACCGACATGCATCACCTGATGATCCGTGCCGCGTTACAAAGTTACGAAATGTTCGAGCCCGGCAAGATGCTGCCATTCGGCGATTTCGCCGATCTCCTGGGCCACCGCGTCAGCGAAAGTTTCGCGCTCGGCGCGCAGTTGGCCATGCCTGCGGTAGTGATCGGTCTCACCTATACAATCGGCCTCGGCCTGCTGGGCCGTCTGATGCCGCAGTTGCCGGTGTTCTTTTTCGGCCTGCCGGTCCAGATCACCGTGCAGTTGTGGGTGATGGCGCTGACGGTATCGGGCATAATGCTTGTGTTCATGAACAGATTCGCGGACGGTATCGGCGCTTTCCTGCCGTAGGCTTGGTGGTCCGGACCACGTATTGGAACCGAACGGATGGCTGAAGAAGACGACGCATCAAAAACAGAAGACCCGTCAGACAAAAAACTGTCTGACGCGCGCGCCAAGGGCAGCGTCGCCCAGTCTCAGGAGGTCAAGAGCTGGGCGATCCTGCTCGCCGGTACTGGCGCCTTGATGTTTCTCGCCCCCTACATGGCCAACGGGGTCAAGCAGTTGGGGCGGAAATTCATCGAGCAGGCCGACGCCATCCCGTTCGACTTCCAGCACCTGCGCATGATGTTCTCCTCGACCATGATGGATCTCTTGTGGGTGATGGTGCCGTTCCTGCTGCTCATGGTGATCGTTGCGATCAGCGCAAACGTCGGCCAGTTCGGCCTGTTGATGGCACCGAAGAAGATCATGCCGGAATGGGAGAAGATCTCCATCCTCAAGGGTGCCAAGCGGCTGATGTCGTCGCGTACCTTCGTCGAGTTCCTCAAGGGCATCGCCAAGCTGATGGTGGTCTCCGCGGTCGGCGCCAGCGTCGCCATCCCGTTCCTTACCGACCTCGATTTGTTGCCTCAGATCGAACTGGTGCTGTCGATCGAGCGCATCCACATGCTCGCCATCGCGCTCGCGGTCGCGACAGTCAGCGTCATGACGGTGCTCGCCGCCGCCGACTTCCTTTACCAGAAGCACGCCTTCACCAAGCAGATGCGCATGACCAAGCAGGAAGTTAAGGACGAGCACAAGCAGCAGGAAGGCGACCCGCAGGTCAAGGCCCGCATTCGCCGGGTGCGCATGGAGCGCCACCAGCAGCGCATGATGCAGGCGGTGCCCGAGGCCGACGTGGTGATCACCAACCCGACTCACTTCGCCATCGCGCTCTCCTACAAGATGGGCGAGATGGACGCGCCGAAATGCGTCGCTAAGGGCGTCGACCACCTGGCCTTGCGCATCCGCCTGGTCGCCGAGGAACACGACGTGCCGATCGTCGAGAACCCGCCGCTCGCCCGCGCGCTTTACGATACCGTCGAGATCGACCAGGAAATCCCACCCGAACATTTCACCGCCGTGGCCGAGATCATCGGCTTCATCATGCGCAGGCGCGGCGACCTGCCGCTACACTGACGCAGGGCCCGAGGCAAGCATGTCCGAAGACCGGCCCGCAAAAGACCCGTCACCGCCGCTCGGCAGCCGGCCCGGCTTCTGGCTGGTGCTCGGCCTGATCTCGGCGACGCCCTTGGCCGCCGTGCGCTGGGACCATCCCAACGCGCACCTGATCGCCGCCGCCGCCGGCGGTGTCGCCATCCTCTGCATCGCCATCGCGCTCTGGCGCGCCTTCGCCGGCCCGGCCTCTGGTGCCGCATCCGCCCGTGGCGCCGGCAGCGCCCTGGCGGCGATGGCGGCCGAGAACGACGTCGACGGTTTGATGATCTCCGACAAGGCCGGGCGCATCGTCTATGCCAATGCCGCCTTCCACAAATTGCTCTCGTTCGCCGCCGCCGAGACCGCGGCGCGCCGGGTCGAGAGCCTGCAGGCCATCGCCGACAAGCTCAGCGGCAACGAGCACGTGGACGGCGAGGCGATGGAGCGCCTCATCGCCACCGGCCTCGACGGCGGTATTGACGCCATCGAGTTCGCGGTGCCGTCTCGCCGCCTCAAGTTCGGCGCCGACGAAGCCGGTCCGCCGGCGACGCTCTGGCGCCGCGTCGCCGTTGCTCCGGCCGGCGGCGAGGGCAGGGGGCGGGCCGGCCATGTCGTGTGGCGCGTCCAGGACGTCACCGCGCGCCGCGAGATCGAGAGCGTGCGCCTGGCCGAGGACGAACGCACCGCCGATCTTCTCGATTTTCTTCCCGTCGGCGTCTTCTCCGCCGATGCCGAGGGCGTCATCCGCTTCGCCAACCAGACCCTGGCGCGCTGGCTGGCGACCCCGCCCGAACGCCTGATCGGCGCGCCCTTTGCCGAGTTCGTCGCCGATGTCGGAGACGACGGCGAGGTGAAGTTGCGCGACGCCGAGGGCCGCACCTTCTCCGCCGTGCTCGAGCAGTCGCAGAAGGACGCGCCCGACGGCGACATCGCCTACACCCGCTCGGTGGTGCTCCGGAACTTGATCTGGAACGACCCGACCGCCGGCCTCGCCGGCGCGGAGGCGGCGGCAGAGCAAACCGCGACCCAAGCCCCCGCGGACGCCGGGCCGATCGCCGGCAGCCTGGTCACCGGCCTGCACGGGCTTTTCGACGAGGCGCCGGTCGGCATGGTGCTGCTCGACCCGGAGGGCAACGTCCGCGACGCTAACCGCGCGTTCCTGAAGATGCTCGGCCGCCACCGCGACGCCATCGCCGGCCAGCCGTTCTCGGATTTGCTGGCGCGCGAGGACCGGGGCGACATGTCGGGCGCGCTCTCCAAGATCGTCATGGGCACGGCGCGCGCCGCGCATCTGGAAGTGCGCATGCCCGGCATCGGTGCGCGCGAGTTCATGCTGTCCTTGTACGCCAGCCGGCTCGCCGATGCCGAGGGCGACATCGAGGCCATCGTGCTGCACCTGATCGACAACACCGAGCAGAAGAACCTGGAAGTGCAGTTCGCCCAGTCGCAGAAGATGCAGGCTGTCGGCCAGCTTGCCGGCGGCGTGGCGCACGATTTCAACAACCTGCTGACCGCCATGATCGGTTTCTGCGATCTCCTGCTGATGCGCCATGGGCCGGAGGACCCGTCCTTCGCCGACATCCAGCAGATCCGCCAGAACGCCAACCGGGCGACCAACCTGGTACGCCAACTGCTGGCGTTCTCGCGCAAACAGACGCTGGCACCGATCCGTCTCGACGTCACCGAGGGCCTCAACGATCTCGCCAGCCTGCTCAGGCGGCTGATCGGCGAGAAGGTCGAACTGGTGCTCGAACACGGCCGCGACCTGAAGCCGGTGAAGGGCGACAAGAGCCAGTTCGACCAGGTCGTCATCAACCTCTGCGTCAACGCCCGCGACGCCATGCCGGGCGGCGGCGCCATCACCATCCGCACCGAGAACGTCCGCATCACCGATCCGGTGCAGCGCGGCCACGACCTGATGGTGCCGGGCGCCTACGTGCTGATCGATGTCACCGACACCGGCACCGGCATCTCGAAGGAGCACATGGAGCGCATCTTCGAGCCGTTCTTCTCGACCAAGGATCCGGGCGCCGGCACCGGGCTCGGCTTGTCCACCGTCTACGGCATCGTGCACCAGTCGGGCGGCTTCATCTTCTGCGACTCGGCGCCCGGCGAGGGCACCACGTTCTCGATCTATTTGCCCGAGTTCGAGGAGCCGGCCGCCGCCGAGGGTGTCGAGCCTGCGATGCCGGCGGCGAAACCGTCGCCGGCCAGCGCGCCGGAACTGCCGCTGGCGCCGAAACCCGAAGAGACGGCGAAGGATCAGGGGCCGCCGCCGGAGGCCGACCTCACCGGCGTCGGCACCGTGCTCTTGGTCGAGGACGAGGATGCGGTCCGCATGTTCGCGACCCGCGCGCTCCGGAACAAGGGCTACACCGTCTTGGAGGCCGCCAACGGCGAGATGGCCTTGGATGTGGTCAATGCCACGGACGAGAAGATCGACATCATCGTTTCCGACGTGATCATGCCGGGCATGGACGGCCACACCTTGGTTGGGTTGTTGCGCCAGGAACTGCCGGGCGTAAAGGTGATCTTGATGTCGGGCTACGCCGAGGACATGTACCGCGACGAGATCGGCCGCGACGCGACGCTGCACTTCTTAGGGAAGCCCTTCACGCTGAAGGACCTGGCGCAGAAGGTGAAGGACGTGCTGGCGGAGTGAGCCGGCGCGGGTAGGGTGGAAAAATCGTTTCGGTCCCGGTCAACGGGGAAGAATCCGCCTTTATTTCCAGAACCCTCAAAAAAAGTGACGAAACGAATTCGGGCAGACTGGGTAGGTGGTTTACCGGCTCTTCGTTACCGGCGCGAACGCCTCCGCCAAGTCGGGAGATCGGCCCGGTCGAAACCCTATTCACAATGTGCAACAGCGTGCCCGCGCCGGCGGTCCCGGCGCTGCTTGGATTATAGAGGGAAGGCGATTTAGAAAGTCAATAATTTCCTATATTAAGAATTAAATTTAATTCCATCTCAAGTACCGAAATCCGCCCATTTTCTTGCGACATCGACGATCACCCGCTGGAACGCCTTTTTGACGTTGTCGTTAATGGCGCCTTCATCGGGAAAGGAAATCAGTTCGAAGCAAAAGATTTCGTCCACGTCGGCGAAATGGCTTTTCGCGGTTGTACCGCCGGCGCGAGTTTCGACCGCGATATCCAAAGTCACCGAGGTCCGCGTATCCCAGTAATTGCACCAGCGGTTTTGGGTGGGCTGGGACCAAAGCGTGATCTTTGCCGTAACCTTGAGGACTTTGTCGGACGCGGGATCGACCTCGAAAACGTTATCCAAGGCCCGCCGCACAATTTTGCCGAATTCGCCCTTGATGCGGAATTCGCTGGTCAACGTTGGCCCGGAAACGATACCCCGACGCCGGAGTGTTGCCGACCACAGCCGAGTGTCATCGCGTTGCGCCCTGATCTCCATGGCGGAAACCTTGATCCGGTGCGTACGGGCGATTTTTAGCGCCGGTACCTCCTCGATCTGCGGCATGGAAATGAATTTCACGACGCCGCCGTGCATCTCGTTCAACTGGGCACCGCTGCATCCGGTCAGAGCCGCGATGGCCTAGGCAGCAAAGAATGCAAGAAATTGACTGCCCGTTGATCGACCCGATGCCCGCATGAGACCGCTATTCCCGAATTTTCATTCAATCAAATAGAGAAAACCATACAAGGGAGTTGCTCAATACGGAAATCTGCAAAAAACCCAATGAGGGCGATTACGACGTACATCGCGAGGACGCTGATTCCCGTATTCAAGGCCAAGGCCGTTGCAACGCGAGCGCCACGCGATGTACTCGATTTGCCCAAATATTCTCAAACATTGGAATGCAATCTTCCAATGCAGGTAGATCTGGTC
>JAYOXJ010000031.1:0-1774 GCA_038152725.1 Rhodospirillaceae bacterium | reverse complement strand
TAAGTCAAATTCTCTTGTAAAAATAATATGTTATAAATTTCATTTGCAAATGAGAACAAAACAGGTACTTTTCCTCCAGATTGATTCGCGGTCAACCGCGTGGACAATGGAGAGGAGAAGATCATGGCGCAGAACGCTCTGAGGCTGGTGGAGACCGACAACGTGGACAGATCAAAGGCCCTGGAGGCCGCCGTGGCGCAGATCGAACGCGCCTTCGGCAAGGGTTCGATCATGAAACTCGGCGCCGAACAGGTGGTCGAGGCCGAAACCATTTCGACCGGCTCGCTGGGCCTCGACATCGGGCTCGGCATCGGCGGCCTGCCGAAGGGCCGCATCGTCGAGATCTACGGGCCGGAAAGCTCCGGCAAGACCACGCTGGCGCTGCACACGGTGGCGGAAGCCCAGAAGGCCGGCGGCACCTGCGCCTTCGTCGACGCCGAACACGCGCTCGACCCGGTCTACGCTAAGAAGCTCGGCGTCGACATCGAGAACCTGCTGATCTCCCAGCCCGACGCCGGCGAACAGGCGCTCGAAATCGCCGACACGCTGGTGCGCTCGGGCGCCATCGACGTGCTGGTGATCGACAGTGTCGCCGCCCTGGTGCCCCGCGCCGAACTGGAAGGCGAGATGGGCGACACCCACGTCGGCCTGCAGGCGCGGCTGATGAGCCAGGCGCTCCGCAAGCTGACCGCGTCCGTCTCCAAGTCCAAGTGCATGATCATCTTCATCAACCAGATCCGCATGAAGATCGGCGTCATGTTCGGCAACCCGGAGACCACGTCGGGCGGCAACGCGCTCAAGTTCTATTCCTCGATCCGCATGGAAATCCGCCGCATCGGCGCCATCAAGGACCGCGACGAGGTGGTCGGCAACCAGACCCGCGTCAAGGTGGTGAAGAACAAGCTGGCACCGCCGTTCAAGATGGTCGAGTTCGACATCATGTACGGCGAGGGCGTCTCCAAGCTCGGCGAACTGATCGACCTCGGCATCAAGGCCGGCATCGTCGAGAAGTCGGGCTCCTGGTTCTCCTACGACTCGACCCGCATCGGCCAGGGCCGCGAGAACGCCAAATCGTTCCTGCGCGAGAACAAGGCGATCGCCGACGAGATCGAGAAGAAGATCCGTCAGAACGCCGGCCTGATCGCCGACGAGATGATGGCCGGTCCCGGCGGCATCGACGGCGACGACGTCGACGGCGGCGATGTGGACGACGTGCCGGTTTCCGCCGACGACTGATCCAGAACTTCCGCCTTTCTCTATCCTTTATCCCGATGTCCCCGCCCGCGCGTCCCTGAAAGGGATTGGCGGGGACGCCCCTCTCTAAACTACGGCCGTCTCCGTTCATCCCCGGGGACGGCCGGATTGTTTCCGAAGTGGTTGGCTTCACCTGTCCCTTTCGTCACCCCCGGGCTTGACCCGGGGGGCCACGGGGACAATGCCGACGGAAAGTCGTGGATGGCCGGATCAAGTCCGGCCATGACGATACGCGGGGTTGGCCAAGCCAACCGCTGGACACGTGCCCCCCACACGTCTAAAACCTTGGTTTCTTGGGCGAAACACCCATCTTAGTAGCGTTTTTGAACACCGTCGGAACCGATCACCCATGCAGAGCGTCAACGATATCCGCAAGGCCTTCCTCGACTACTTCGCCGCCAACGGCCATGAAGTCGTCGCCTCGTCGTCGCTGGTGCCGCTGAACGACCCGACCTTGATGTTCACCAACGCCGGCATGGTGCAGTTCAAGAACGTCTTCACCGGGCTCGAGCACCGCCCC